>DASQNN010000516.1:0-2760 GCA_035644955.1 Nodosilinea sp.
CCCAGGGTGAGGGTGCCGGTTTTGTCGAACACCACCGTGTCGAGGTGGTGGATGGTTTCGAGGCTGTCACCGCCGCGAATTAGCAGGCCGCGCTCGGCCCCTAGGCCAGAACCGACCAAAATGGCAGTGGGGGTAGCCAGGCCCAGGGCACAGGGGCAGGCGACGACCATGACCGCGATCGCCAGCTTCAGACTCACCAGCAGGGTCGAGGAGGTGTAGGTCATTGTATGGCCCATGTGGGCCATGCCCAGGGCCGCGTGCATCACCTGGGGCCAGTGGTGCAGCCCAATGAAGTACCAAAACAGGAACGTGAGGGTGGCCAAAGACATCACCCCGTAGGTGAAGTAGCCCGAAATCACATCCGCCAGCCGCTGAATCGGGGCTTTGCGGCTTTGGGCTGTTTCTACCAGGCGAATCATTTGAGCTAGCACGGTGTTTTGGCCAGTGCTGGTGACTTGCAGAGCGATCGCGCCGCTCTGGTTCACCGTGCCCGCCGTTACCCCATCGCCGGGCTGCTTTAGCACCGGCATCGACTCGCCGGTCAGCATCGACTCATCCACGGTGCTCTGGCCCGAGACCACCTGGCCGTCGGCGGAGATTTTTTCGCCGGGAAGCACCTGCACCCATTCCCCCACCTGCACGCAGCGAGCGGGCACTTCCACCCCAGTCTGAGCAGTTCCGGCGGTGGCGGGGTTAGAGATTAGCCGGGCCACGGCGGGTTGCAGTTCGACCAGCGATCGCAGCGCATCCGCTGCCCGGTACCGCGCCCGCTGCTCCAGAGTGCGGCCCAGCAAAATAAACGCCAGCAGCATCACCGGCTCTTCAAAAAAGCACTCCCAGCCCAGCCCAGGGAACACCAGCGCCACCACACTGGCCAGGTAGGCGCTAACGCTGCCCAGGGCCACCAGGGTGTTCATGTTAGGGGCCAGCCGCCGCAGCCCGGCCCAGCCGTCTACCAAAATTTCTCTGGCGGGGCCAAGTAGCGTCACCGTGGCCAAGAGAGCGTGAAACCACAGGTCGCTGAGAATAGGAATGGTGAGCCAGCCGAAGTGATTGAGGTGGCCAATGGTAGAGAGGATGAGGAGGGCGATCGCCACCCCCAGCCGCTGCCCCTGCTGCTGCTGTTCAGCCCGCTTGGCCTCGACCCAGGCGGTGAGGTCGTCGCCATCGCCGTCGGTAGCGCGGGGGGTAGCGGCAAAGCCCGCCTGAGTTACCTGGTCTGCCAGCTGCTTGGCGCTCACCGTGCCAGCCTCGGTTTCGACTACCGCCACCTCGGTCACCAGGTTCACCGTGGCCGATCGCACCCCATCGACCTGGACCAGACGATTTTCTACGGCCCGCACGCAGCCGGCGCACTTCATGCCGCTGACATTCAGCACCACGGTTTGACTAGGCAGTGGTGCTGATTCGGTGTCTTGAATGGATGTTTGAGGAGAAAAAACTTGCATGGGGCGAAAAGCTAGGAGCGGCAGTAGATCTAGCCTACCAAGCCCTTTCTATCTGTGGACATCTCCTAATTGGGCTAAAAAATCTTTTGGGTGGTGCCTTGGGCCTTTTTTCAACGGGACAAGCCAGAGTCTCAAAGGCCCCCAATACCAGGGAATTTGAGAAGGTAGACGACGTTCGCCCGCCTCAAAGCCAAGCATCCTGCGGCCCTGCTAGCCCTCAGTTGGTTGGGCAAGTGCTCCCAAGGACCTATTAGAACCTGGGCACAGCTCTATCCATAGACATAGGGATACGCCCCCAGGTAAATGCCAGCCCAGCTCTGTGTGTATAGAGTTTCTACGTAATGTAACAGTACGTGTGGAGTTTGCCCAGCAGCCGTCCCGCGCCCATTGCCAAAAGCAAAAAAGCCAGGAGCAACAAGCAATAATGAAATCTTCTTTAGTCATTCTCTATCACCGCGAACCCTACGACGAGGTCGTTGAAAACGGCACCACCGTCTACCGCGAAAAAAAGCCCCAACGGCATTGTGCCGACCCTGAAAAGTTTTTTTGCCAACGCCGATAGCAGCACCTGGGTCGCCTGGAAGCAGGTCGCCGAAGACAAACAGGAAAGCTTTGACGACCGAGTAACGATGGAAGGCTGGAGCGATCGCGCCGTCATCCGCCGCATTCCCCTTACCGTTGAGCGGGGTAAAGATTTTTACTACATCACTGCCAAAGAGGCGATCTGGCCCATCCTCCACTCTTTCCCCGAGCACTTTACCTACGAAAGCTCCGACTGGGAAAACTTTCAGCACATCAACTTGATGACCTGATGGCGCTCTACAAAACCGCCGATATTGCCTGGATTCCGCCCCTGCGCGACGGTCTGAACCTGGTGGCGAAGGAATACATCGCGGCCCACGGCGGCGAGAACGGTGTGCTGGTGCTGTCAGAATTCACCGGCTCGGCGGTCGAGCTGCCCGACGCCGTACTCACCAATCCCTATTCCGACAAGAATATGGATGAGTGCATTGAGTTCGCCCTCAACATGCCCCTTGAGGAGTAAAAGCGGCGCATGGCGAACATGCACAAGGCGATTACCTGCTACGACGTGCAGCAGTGGGCCAACCACATGTTTAGGGAAGCCAATGCGGTTGCGATCGCTCCAGTTTAGTAGGGTGGGCACTGCCCACCACCTCCTACGCCCAAAACCAATAGGCTAGGCTAGGGCCAGATCCCAGGGTTCTTTCCCAGATTCGTTTGCAATGGCCCAGCCCGTCGCAGAACCCTGGGATCTACTGATACGCCTGGGCGTTGCCGCTGCGATCGCCCC
>DASQNN010000517.1:0-3218 GCA_035644955.1 Nodosilinea sp.
GTCAGCCCCGGCATCATCCAGTCGAGAATGATCAGGTCGGGGGCCTGGGCGCGGGCGGCCATTAGCCCCGAGAGGCCGTCGTGGGCCACGCTGACCTCATACCCCTCGTAGGACAGCTCCAGCTGCATAAACTTGGCCAGCCTTTCTTCGTCTTCGACAATTAAAATGCGGGCGCCCATAGTGTCTCCAGGTCAAAGGGGAATGCGAAGGGTAAACACGCTGCCCTGGTCGGGCTGCGACTGCACGGTGACCTGCCCGCCATTGCTTCTACCAGCGATCGCGCCAGGGTGAGCCCCAGCCCGGTGCCACCGCTGCACCGCGAGTGAACCTGATCGACCCGTAGAAGGGCTCAAAAATATCGCTCTGGCAGGGCACGGGTGTGCCTGCGCCCTGGTCTTGCATCTGAATGGTAACCCAGCCAGCTTGGGCAGTTAGCGAAACCTGCACTAGCTGCTGTGGGCCGTCGTAGCGCAATCAACCCATTCTGAGAATAGGCTGATACACAGCCTCCCCCATACTTACGCAATTCTCAGGCCGATCTCAGGGGGGCGAGATTGAATGGGGATGTCAGCCAGGGCAATGAGGGTGGACTGGCTCCATATAAACCCGTTCGCCGATCATCGGTCGTCCTCTTATTCCACCTAACGGCCACCTAAGGGCCACCTAAAGATATGTTTATTAGACTTAAAGCGCGTCCAGTATCCGCCGCCAAGCTGCGTTTTTTGCTGCGTCTAGGCGTGGCCATGGTGGCGCTTCCCCTAACTCTGGCGGCAACCCAAACGATTCCGGAACGGATCGCTTCGCGAATCGCAGCGCAAATGACAATCGCCCCTCTGCTCATGGTTCCAGTGCCCGTCACCCAAACGGCGGTGATGGCCGCAGCCGATCTGTCCCTGGTGGGGTCGCTTCAGCAACAGCTGGTGCAGGCCCTGGCCTGGATTGACGGGTTGGGGGCGATCGCGCCTCTGGCCTTTATCGCCTTCTACATTGTGATTACCGTGGCCTTTGTGCCCGCCTCGGTCATCACCCTGGGGGCCGGGGTCGTGTTTGGGGTGGTAAAGGGGTCGGCCCTGGTGTTTGTGGGGGCCATGCTGGGGGCGATGGCGGCGTTTTTGGTCGGCCGCTATGGGGCGCGCGACTGGGTGGCCAGCAAAATTGCCACCAGCCCCAGGTTTCAGGCCATCGACGATGCGATCGCCAAAGACGGCCGCAAAATCATCTTTTTGCTGCGGCTGTCGCCCGTGTTTCCCTTCAACCTGCTCAACTACTCGCTGGGGCTGAGCCAGATTTCCCTCAAAGACTACATAATTGGCTCGGTGGGGATGTTGCCCGGCACCATTATGTATGTCTACCTGGGGTCGCTGGTGGGCAACTTGGCCACCCTGGGGGCCGGAGACGGTAGCCAACCTGCCGAAGCTGCCACAATCCAATGGACAATTCGCATCCTGGGTTTAGTCGCCACGGTGGCGGTGACCCTTTACGTCACCCGCATTGCCCGCCGAGCGCTGAACGAGGCCCTGCCCGAGGAAGGGGCCACCTCCGAAAAGTAGGGGCGCAGCATGCTGTGCCCCGACGGGATCCCTGAACGAATGGATTTACCTTTCCCTAGGGCCGCGAATCGGCTGATCCTCTTCAATGCCCTGCTCTAGCTTGTACTCGGTGATCAGGCGGTTCATTTTGTGGCGCATTTTGAGATGGGTTTCGACCCCTTCGTAGGCGTAGCGGTTAAAGCCGCCCTGGTCGATCAGCTGCTTCAGGTAGCTGACGCGATCGCCCGGATTGGGGTGTGACGCAAACCAGCTGATGCCCCGGTTGCCGTGCTCCGCTTCGAGGGTGATCATCAGGTTGTGCAGGCCGTCGGCGGCGTAGCGGTTGTTGGCCAGCAGCTTGGTGCCCAAAATGTCAGACTGGCGCTCCATATCGCGGGAGTAGCTCGACACAATCAGGCCAGCGGCAATGTTGGCCACCTCAGGAATGGGGATAAACGAGGCCAGACTGGCGGTGAGGTTGCCCTGGGTCACCATCTGAAAGCTGTGGGAGAGCACCGCGTGGGAGAGTTCATGGCCAATCAATCCGGCCAGTTCGGCTTCGGAATGACTTTTGGTGATCGCTCCGGCGTTGAGAAAGATTTTGCCGCCGGGCAGGGCAAAGGCGTTGAGGCTGTCATCCATGATCACCTCAAACGTATAGTCAAACTCGTCGCGTCCAGCCAGGGCGGCTAGCCGCTGGCCAATGTCGTTCACGTAGGCCCGAATTTCAGGCTCCTCCACGATCGGCAGCTGGCGCTTCACCTGCTCGGCCACCTGATGGCCCAGGCCGCTTTCGCCCTGCATCATCAAAATGCCGGAGTTGAGGGCGCTAAACGGCCCCAGCAGCCCCCCGGTGAGAATGTACCCGGCCGCCCCGGTGACAATGTTGGATATCAAATTGCGGGTCAGGGTCTGGTTCGTCTCGCCGCGAAAGCGATCGAGGTTCTGCCGGGCCAGGGTACTCATGGCTTCGGCTTCGGGGTGCTCGGGGTTGAGAACGGCGAACTGGTTGGCGGTGATGGCGGCTTCAATCCACTGCTCGCGGGCCATCTGCACCTCGGCCTGGGCCTTGAGCAAGTCGGGGTTGTAGGGATAGCGGGCGATCGCGCCATCCAGCACCTGTAGCGCCTCGTCAGACCGGTCGTGTTGCACCAGGTAGCGGGCGTAGAGGGCCTGCCCCGGCAAAAACTCCGGGTAGTTCTTCACCAGCAGCTCCAGCGGAATCAGCACCCGGTTGGGAAATCCCGACTCGGCCCCGGCCTGGGCCTCGCGCCAGTAAACCTGCCCAGCGGGGGGCAGATCGGCGGGGTCGGTGAGGGGAGCGATCGCCTCTTCTGGCCCGGTTTCGGCCAGCCACGCCGGGTCTTTCGCGGCCCGGTAGAGCAGTTCAGCATCGGTGCGATCGCCCGCCTGATAGAGGCGATCGGCCTCTATCAGCACCTCGCTGCGCTTGGCCTGCTCGGGCGAAAGCCCCGACAGCAGCAGGGCTCGGCCTACGGTTGAATTGATGTCCAGCTCGGCGGTCTCTGGGGCGGCCTCAGCCCCAACCCCAGGCACCATCTCGGGCAGTTCTGGTTGCTTGGGCGGCAGCTTCAGCGTGCCATCGGGCTGCTCTGGAAACGGAGTTGGCAGTGTATTTTCCGGCAGTGAAGCCGGGTCAACCCGGAGCGTGTCTTCGGCATTGGCCAA
>DASQNN010000518.1:0-2519 GCA_035644955.1 Nodosilinea sp.
AAACCAGTTCGCGCAGGCGGCTCTCTAAAAATCGGCGCTCGGGTTCTTGCTTGACCAGTTCTAGAGCTCGCTGGTACGACGCTTTCGCTTCAGCGGTTTCGCCCAGTTGCCGGCAGAGGTCGGCCCGCGCCGCGTGGGCCAGGTGGTAGTGGGCCAAATCGCCCTCGGCCAAAATCTCGTCTAGCAGATGCAGGCCCGCCTGGGGGCCGTCGCGCATGGCGATCGCCACCGCCCGATTGAGCTGCACCACGGGGGAGGGTTCAATTTGTGCCAGCAGGCTGTACAACCCCACAATCTGCGCCCAGTCGGTGGCGGCGGGGGTGGGGGCCTCGGCATGGACGGCGGCGATCGCCGCTTGCAGCCCATAGGGCCCCACCGGCCCCGACGACAGCGCCTGCTGCACCAGCACCCGCCCCTCGGCAATCTGCGCCGGGTTCCACAGCGCCCGATCTTGGTCGGCCAAGAGAATGAGGTCGCCTGTGGGGGACGTGCGGGCGGTGCGCCGTGACTCCTGTAGCAGCATCAGCGCCAGCAGCCCTGTCACCTCGGGGTTGGGCAACAGCTCCATCACCAACCGTCCCAGGCGAATCGCCTCGCCAGACAGGTCGGCCCGGGTCAGCGATGGGCCAGAGGAGGCCGCATACCCCTCGTTAAACACCAGGTAGATCACCTGGAGTACAGCATCTAACCGGGCGGGCAGATCTTCGATCGATGGCACCTGATAGGGAATGCCCGCCGCGCGAATTTTGGCCTTGGCCCGCACAATCCGCTGGGCCAGGGTGGGGGGCGCAATTAAAAAGGCGCTGGCAATTTCTTCGGTTTTGAGGCCGCAGACTTCTCGCAGGGTTAGCGCCACCTGGGCGTCTTGGGGCAGGGCCGGGTGGCAGCAGGTAAAAATTAGCCGCAGGCGATCGTCCTCGACATCTTCATCGTTGATACCCCCAACCACGGGAGTATCAATTTGCTGGGCTAGCTTGGCCAGAGAGGCATCAAAGCGAGTGCGCCGCCGGATGGTATCGATGGCTCTAAACCGGCCTACCGAAACCAGCCACGCTCGCGGGTTGGTGGGCATACCGTCTCGCGGCCACTGGTTTAGGGCTACGGCAAAGGCTTCGTGCAGGGCCTCTTCGGCCAGATCAAAGTCGCCCAGCAGGCGAATGAGCGTGGCGAATACCCGCCGCGACTCGGAGCGGTAGACGGCATCCACCTGTTTCTGGATCTGACTGGGCTGGCTCATGGTTGATAACCCCCGACCCAAAGCCGTGATTTCAACTCAGGTTAATATGGTTTATATGTACTGATTGTAGGGCTTAGCCCTCATCCTTAGCGGTTAAGGACTGTAACAGCTGCTCGACTTTGGTGCGGTGGTTGGCTTGTCGTCGTAGGGGCAAACGGCCGTTTGCCCTTACCCAAATTCATGCCTCAATTTAGCAACGCCGCACTAGGCTTCTTAGACGCCAAAAATGTGTCACTAGTGCTTCGACGTCCCAACCATGTCTCAATGACATCAATCTAACTATAGCGACACTAATATGTCACCGATGACAAACAATGCGCCCCTGCACATCAACATAAGCGGGTGGGGGGAATCGAACCCCCATCATTAGCTTGGAAGGCTAAGGTTTTACCACTAAACTACACCCGCAAAACCAGGTGCTATTTTATCACATCAACCCTCACCACTGAGCACAGGGAATGCTCGACCAGGGGGTAGGTAGTGGAACTGAGCCTCCTTTTGATGGATACGATACCGGACACCCTGAGTTAAATCTTTATAATGAGTTGCTTAACTGCCCGGTTGAGGATCCCAGAATTTATCTCTGGAAAGCGAAGCCCGGGAGATGAGTGTGGTGGTGTGCGTAGTTGGCTGCTGTTGTCTAAGAAGTTAGGGTTTGCCTGTGTCTGCATCTGCATCGACAGCGTATTTATTGGTATCTCACGGTAGCCGCGACCCTCGCCCTGGGCAAGCCATGGAGCGATTGGCCCACTTTGTGCGATCGCAGGAGAGCGGGCTGTGGGAGGCAAGCGCCCGTTCCACAGATTGCCCCAAAGACCGCCCTGGCAACAGACGACCAACGCAGGCCCGATTGGCCGGTGGCCAGGCTTCACTATCGCTGCGGCAGGTGGCCCCAGACTGGCTTTGCTCTGGTCGAGACGACGCTTTGGCCGGAGAACCCGGCATTTACCGAGCCAGAGTATCGCTACCCGAAACGTTTAATGGGCCGTTGGTGGGTACCGCCTGTCTGGAGGCCGAGGCGCTGCCCCTACACCGGCAGATTGTCGAGTTTAGCCGTCGCGCCCGGGCCGCCGGGGCGCAGCGGGTGCGCCTGGTGCCCCTCTTTTTGCTGGCCGGGGTCCACGTTATGGACGATATTCCTGCTGAGGTGGAGCAGGCCCGCCAGGCGCTGCCTGACTTAACCCTAGAGGTGTGTCCCCACCTGGGTAGCCACCCGGGCATTAAGGGGCTGTTGCGCCGCAAGCTGCACGCGACGGCTACCGAAACGCCCATTTTGCTGGCC
>DASQNN010000519.1:0-4613 GCA_035644955.1 Nodosilinea sp.
GGTAGCCCGAGCAGCAGTTCTGGGTCGGCCAGCACCACCTTTGGCAACAGCTGCGGGTCGAACACGATCTTTTTAGCGTGGGTGTCGTCGTCTGAAATTACCGCACTGCGGCCCACCTCGCTGCCGGTGCCCGCCGTAGTGGGGATGGCCACAATTGGCGGAATGGGTTGATTGACGGGGCGGGTACTGTTGCCGTCTTCGTAGTCGAGGAGGTGGCCGGGGTGGTTGGCCATTAGGGCGATCGCCTTGGCCACATCCATGGGCGCGCCGCCGCCCACGGCTACAATGCCATCGGCTCCGTGGGCCTTCCAAGCGTCAATTCCTGCGTTGGCTTGGGAAACCACCGGGTTGCCCCAGACTCCGCTAAAGGTGGTGCTGTGGAAAGATACCAGAGAATTCTCTAGCTCAGGAAACCAGGGGAGTTGAGCCACATCTTTATCGGTGACGAGCAGGACGCGCTGGATGCCTAGGGTGGTGAGTTCGGTGGTGAGTTCGTGGCGTGCCCCTGGTCCGAAGCGTATGCGGGTGGGGAAGTTGTAGGTGTGAATCGTAGAAGCCATTCAGAATTTACGTCCTTGAAACCGAGAACCGTAGGGTGCATCTGCGCAGCGATGCACCATTGTCTTGCGCCATAACCAACCGCTGCTGAGAGAATCTTTTGACAAGGCCAAACATACCGCTGGGGCCATTTCGCTGGCCCCAGCCCCCCGTCGAGAAGGACGTTCCGTCGTCCTTCACCTCACGGAAAGGAGTTACCGATCATCGGTTTAAACCTATGTTCTGCAAAGTAGCCTGTCCTTCTTTGCGATTGACTTAAGGAACCGTAGGGTGGGCACTGCCCACCATTCGCCTCGGCGACCTGCCGATCACCCCGATCGCAGGGCGAACAACCGTTCTCCCCTACGGGCCTCTAAATATTCACGTACTGGTTCATCTCCCACGCCGTCACCTGGGTGTTGAAGGCGTTCCATTCCTTTGTTTTCATTTCTAAAAAGGTTTTGGCTCCGAGGTCGCCCAGGGTGTCCATCAGCAGGGCATCCTGCTTCAAGGCTTCTATGGCTTCGTAGAGGTTATGGGGTAGGGTCTGCAAATCGGGGAACTCATCCGCCCGAGCAAACAGGTTTTCGTCGATGCGCTGGCCGGGGTCGATCTGCTGCTGGATGCCCTCTAGACCAGCCGCCAAAATGCCAGCGCTGGCCAGATACAGATTCACCGCACCGTCGATCATGCGGCACTCAAAGCGGCCCTTGTCGGGAATGCGAATCAGGTGGGAGCGGTTGTTGCCGCCATAGGAAATGTAGCGGGGGCTCCAGGTGCTGCCGGAGGTAGTGGTGCTGGCCGCCAGGCGGCGGTAGGAGTTGCAGGTGGGGGCACAGAGGGCTGTGAGGCCTTTGCCGTGGGCCAGCACACCGCCCAAGAAGTGGTAGCCCAGGGGGGAAAGCCCGCCTGCGTCGGCCCCTTCGGCAAAGGCGTTGGTGTCGCCCTGCCACAGGCTGTTGTGTACGTGGCCACCGTTGCCGGTGATGTGGCTAAAGGGCTTGGGCATAAAGGTGGCGACAAAACCCCGCTGCTCGGCCAGGGTTTTGACCATGTATTTGAAAAACACGTGGCGATCGCAGGTCGTTTTGGCATCGCTGTAGGCCCAGTTCAGCTCAAACTGGCCGTTGGCGTCTTCGTGGTCGCACTGGTATGGCCCCCAGCCCAGGTCTTCCATGTAGGTGACCACAGTAGAGATCAGGTCGAACTGGCGCATTAGGTTGAGCTGGTCGTAGCAGGGCCTCTCGGCAGTGTCTTTGGGGTCGGCGATTTCGTACCCTTTCTCGGTTTGTCGCAGCAAAAAGAACTCGGCCTCGACCCCCGTTTTGTAGGTGTAGCCCAGGGCCGTCGCCTGATCGATTACCCGGTTGAGCATCATCCTTGGCGCGGCCGGAAAGGGCTGGCCCTCAAAGTACACATCGCTCGCCACCCAGCCCACCGTCGGCTCCCAGGGCAGCTGAATCAGCGAGTCGGGGTCGGGCACCACGGCAATTTCTGCCGCCTCTGGCCCCAACCCCAGGTTCGATGCAAAGGAGCAGAAAAACGCACCGTCTTTTTCTACGCCAGCAATCTGCGAGGCGGGCACCAGCTTAGCCCGGGTGCCCCCCAGCAAATCGGTGTAAGACACTAAGAAAAACTTGATGCCGAGGGCCTTAGCCCTTTCCTCCAGGCTTTTTACCTGGGTCAACATTCCGACCATAGAACGACTCCGGGAGTTTGAGCCTAGTAAAACAGGCTGACGAAGTCGCTTTTGTAGCTGCGGATACGAGTCAAAAGACCGCGATCGCCGGAGCCCAGGCCCATCGGCCCTTGTCATAACATCGCGCCAATTCTTACCGAGTTTTGCGCTTGGGAGAATGGTTGGGCAACCTCAGCTTGTGCCGAAAGTCTCAACTTCAGTAAATTGTTTGCAAATCTCGAAAAACTCTGAGATAACTTGATATGACAAGTTTGGCGTGGCCTTTTTGCAGCAATGCAAACTAGGCCTAACCGCTACGGCTGAACGCAATTGCGCCCCAAGCAGGCATCTAAAGGCTGGGTCAACCCCATGGATATTTTGGTTGTTCAACATGTCGAGGCAGACCCCGTCGGCATTTTAGGCCGGTATTTGGAGGCTAGGGGAGCCTGGCTGCACACCTGGCTGGTGCCCCAGCGATCGACCCCACCCCAGGGCCACTACGACGGCCTAATCATTCTCGGCGGCCCTATGAATGCCTGTGACGACGAACAGTTTCCTTACCTGGTGCAGGTGGTGGAGCTAATTCGCGAGTTTCACCGGCAGGGCAAGCCGGTGTTGGGCATTTGCCTGGGCGCACAGCTGATTGCTCGGGCCTTTAACAGCCGTGTTTACCAAAACGAAACACCGGAGCTGGGCTTCACTCCCCTGTTTCCCCTAGAAGGAGTCGAAGAGCCCTGGCTACAAGACTATCCGGCGGGGATGCCCATGATGCAGTGGCACTTTGACACCTTTGACCTGCCGACGGGGGCCAAACTGCTGCTCACCAATGAAGTCTGCAAAAACCAGGCATTTCGCCTGGGCAGCAATATCTACGGCGTGCAGTTTCACCCAGAAGTTACCCCCGAAATCGTGATGAACTGGATGGCCTTTAAAACAGAATGGATTGAGGCCAACTATCCCCATCTATCTGAGCAGCTGCGGGAGCAGTTGGTTATGCACTGGGTGCAGTCGGCCCAGTTCACCGAAAAACTAGCCAATGCCTGGTACGACCAAGTAGTGTCCTCGGCCCAGGCCGTGTCGCTGCTTCAGTAAATGGGACAAGTGGTCTGCCTCGCGATCGGCAGGGCTGTTTAATGGTCTCTCCTTGCCCTGGGGGAGAACAGCGTCGTTTCAAGGAGCAACCGTCGCGGCCTGTCCTGGGTGCCCCAGAATTTTATGCTCTAGGCCAAAAACTTTGTCAGGGAGCCATAACAACCCTGTATAGGCTTCTGTGGCCAGTTTTCAATGGGAAAAGTTGACTTCAGTCGTGCGAAGGCCCTTTGAAGAAGCTATCTGGCGACCAAATTAGGTGAAAAAGCGATGCCATTTTCGGGCATTATGACTTCACCTACCTCTAAAGGCGTAGTATTCATCTACCTCCTTAGAGGGATGCACAATCGCTTAGCATAACTAGCCGCATGAACGACAATTGGCTTTCAGACTACGTTATCTACTCCGAGCGGGAAGGGCAGGGCTACGCACGGCGGGCCTGTCGTCCGGTGGAATCCCACATCAAAAAAATGCTGGGTCTGCCGGTTAGTGAGTTCTCTATCCATGCGGAAATCGAGTACCTCACCATCGTTTCTGGCGGGGCTACCTGTAAGTGCCCCGCCTGCAAGCTGAGGGCACCCGGAAGCGCCGGTATTTTTTGGGCCGTCACCCGAAAAGATGTGGCCTAAGGCATCGCCCTTAAATTAACCCGTGGCCTTACGCCCTATAGAGGCTGAGAGCATACTCAGCCCCTATAGGGCTTGTGTTGAAGGTGCGATCGTAACAACAGGGGAACTCCCCTTGAGATCAAAGGCTGGGTAACTGCCCTGTCACTCCGGTTCCAAACCTCTGCTGACCGAGTAGGCAAGAGTCCGAGATGGGGCTGACCCTAGCTAGCTGCGGGCTTGGGTTTGACATTGGCCGGGTCAAAAATGCCCTTAGGAATGATGCCGTGTACACCCCAGTTGCCGTCGACCACCTGGGTAATGGCAAAGTCGGCCCCCACGGTAATCAGCGAAAACGCTTCGTCTTCGGTGAGGTTCATACCGTTCATCAAAAAGTTGCGCAGCTTGGCCGAGCTATCTTTGAGCGCCGGGTCTAAGGAAGACAGCGTGTAGATTTCGCTCTGGGCGTCGTCGCCTAGGGCTTCGAGGTAGTTGGGGTAGGTAAAGCCGTGGACAACCCAGGAGTCTGGGGTTTCGAGTAGCGGGTAATTGACCCCTTCGAGAATGGTGCCCGCTAGATCCGCCTGCTTGTGGAGCACAAACTGAAACACGCCGGTAATCGAGGTTTCAATGGCGGTGCCATCCAATTCTGAGTCGCCCTGGGAGGCGTGGGCATCGCCGCCGGAGAACAGCGCCCCCGGCAC
>DASQNN010000520.1:0-4524 GCA_035644955.1 Nodosilinea sp.
TCAAATTCCTGTTCTGACAAACGCTCTAACGTTGAGCAAACATTCTCGTCGGCTCCGTTCTGCTTGGCGTGTTCAACCACGTCTTGCTTGCTGGCCGGATATTCCATTCCTTTCAAGAATTTTTGCACCTGGATTGGGTTAACTTTATCAGCCATTTTTCCCTCGTTTAAGTAAATTTTTTATCGTCATTGGCTGTCTTCAACGTACTGCCCACTGAGCTAGGTTTTCCTCCTGCCCAAGGTACAACCTTCTTCCCCTTCCCTTGCATCATCCGGTATATATCCCCCCGGTTTTTGCCCCTAGTTTCGTCCATTGGTCGCGCTGCCAGCGGCTAGCAGCGCGACTCGGCCAACGACCTGGGCTGGACGAGTTTCTGCCGAAACCGCGGCTGACGGGTATCCCATTTGCCTAGGGCACGGGTTTTTTGCCGGAGCGTACCAAAGCTTTGATGGGTGAATCAGCTCTGCCGTTAATAAGGAACTAGGAAAGATCTCAATCGGCGTTACTGAATTGAGGCATGAACTTGGGTTAGGGCAAACGACCGTTTGCCCCTACAAGAGACGTTGCAGTTTTGATTCATACCTGTATTCAGCAACCCCAACGTACGTTGCCCAAGTGAAGTCTGCTATCAAACAGCCCCCAACTTGTTTAAGTGGGAGCTGCATGAGGGATATCCAGGGCGCTATTACTCTGGAACGCGTTTTGAAGAAGGTGGCTTTGGGTAATGGCAGCGCGCTGACTTTCACACCTTTCTAAGGCTTTCCCCCCTAAATGTTAGGCGCAGGTTGCCTAAGCCGCAGGATTCTGCATCATGACCCACTGAACCAAGGTGCGCACCCCAAACCCTGTGCCGCCAGGGTTGTTGTAGCCGTTTTCTTTTTCAGTCCACACGGGGCCAGCGACATCGAGGTGCACCCAGGGGGTGGCGGTAACAAACTGCTTTAGAAACAGGGCGGCGGTGATCGATCCGCCGGGGCGAGGGCCGGTGTTTTTCATGTCGGCCACGATGGACTTGAGCCCGTCGAAGTATTTCTCTTCCATGGGCAGTCGCCAGAATTTTTCGCCAGAGGCAGCGGCAGCAGCGGCGATCGCCCCAGCCAGCTCCTCATTTTCGCTAAACACCGCAGCAATGTCGTCGCCCAGGGCAATGACACAGGCCCCGGTCAGCGTGGCTAGATCGACAATGGCATCGACACCGAGCTTTTCGGCAAACACCAGGGCGTCGGCCAGGGTGAGGCGACCCTCGGCGTCGGTGTTGTTGACCTCGATGGTTTTGCCGTTGGAGGCGGTGAGAATGTCGCCGGGGCGCATGGCGTTGCCGCCGATCATGTTTTCGGCGGCGGCGCTGATAAAGTGAACTTCGACGCTGGGCTGAAGTTGGGCGATCGCCTTAGCCGCCCCCAGGGTAGCGGCAGCTCCACCCATATCGATCTTCATCATTTCGATGCCGCTGCCGGCCCCCTTAATATTGAGGCCACCGGAGTCGAATGTGAGGCCCTTGCCCACGATCGCCAGCTTGCGGGTGGGCGTACCAGTGGGTTTGTAAGTGAGGTGAATAAATTTGGGCGGCAGGTCAGAGGCTCGGGCCACTCCCAGGTAAGCCCCCATTCCCAGGGCTTCGCACTGCTCGCGCTCTAGAATTTCTAGCTCCAAACCGTGGGCTGCCGCAATGTCGGTGGCGGTTTGGGCCAGGGTTTCGGGGGTGACAATGTTGGCCGGGGCTGACACCAGCTCGCGGGCCAGAATAACGCCGTCGCAGATGGCCTGAGCGGTTTGCAGGCTGCTGTCCTGGCTGGGCAAGTCGAGCAGGTGAATGTGCTCAACGGTGGCCTTACCGTTTTTGTCCTCTGATTTAAAGCGGTTGTCCTGGTGGAGCGCTAGCAGCGCACCTTCTGCCAGGGCCTGGGCGGTAAGGGCGGCGTCATTGTTAGCCACAGGCATGCTGAGACCGAGGGAGGCGCATTTTTCTTTTTTTGCCAACCGGGCGGCGGCGGCGGCGGCGCGGCGCAGGGTGTCGGGGGTAATGGCGTCGGGGGCCCCCAGCCCAACAATGCCCAGCTTGCGAATACTGGCTCCATTGGCAACTCGGGTGATGGCGGTAGTGCCTTCCTTACCCGTGAACTCGACCTCGTCAATGAGGTCTTGCAGGAGGCCAGAAACCCGACCGCTCAGCTCGGCTAGGGTGATGGAGAGGGGCAGGGCGTCTTCGCTGAGGCCGATGATGAGGGCGTCGCCAGACCAGTCTAGACAGGAGGTACCAGATGCGTGAAATTCCATTCCACCTAGGGGCTAGTTTTTTCTATTCTCTATTTACTATAAACCTTGGTCACCCCGGGGGCGAGTTTGCCGATGAGTTCGGAATGGGTAAAACCAGCCGCTGGCAGGTTCGCTAGTATAAGACGGGTTAGCAATCTGACCCCCTGGCTGTTTCTGTGCCACGGGCCGATTCTTTTGTCAAAACCTTCAGCAGAGTTGATGGGCGTGCCATGGTGAAACGGTTAAAGGCAAACCTGCCCCTGGTGGCGATCGCGGCGGTCAGTGCGCTGTCGTTGGGCATGGGCGCAGCTCTGCTCAATACGGGGTCGTCTACGGGCGACTCTACGGTGGTTTTAGAAGAATCGCTGCTGCCGGGGCTGGGGCGCTTGTCTGCCCACGATAGCGACGATCCGGTGCTGGCCCTGGCTTTGCAGCTGGCCGATCAGCGCTACGAGTACCTGGCGGCGATCGCCAACGGTCGAGATTCGCTCAGTACCAACCGGGCTCGGTATTTGCTGGCCCTCGATTTGATCAATAGCGATCGCGGCGGCAGCGCTATTCCACTACTGGACGGGCTAGAGGCCGAGTACCCGGCGATGGCCCCCTACATTGCCCTGGCGCTAGCCCAGGCCCAGCGGGCGTCGGGCCAGGCGGAGGCAGCCCAGCAAACCCAGCAGCGGCTGCTAAGCGAGTATGGCGACAACGGCGCGATCGCCCCGCTCCTTTTCGACCTGGGCCAGCAGGACCCAACCTACTGGGACCAGCTGGTGCAGACGTTCCCCAACCATCCCAAGGCGGTGGAGGTCGCCCACCAGCGGCTGACCGCCGCCCCCAACCGGGCCGATGCCCTGCCGCTGCTGATGATCATGGCGCGGGCGGGGCTGCACCACCCCAGCGCCGGGGCGGCCCTGCTGCGGCTCAAAAACGAGTTTGGCAGCCAGCTCAGCCCCGAAGACTGGCAGACCGTGGGCTTTGGCTTTTGGCGCATCGACAGCTACGGCAGTGCGGGGGCGGCCTACGCCCAGGCTCCGCCGTCGCCCCGCAACCTGTACCGGGCGGCGCGGGGGCTACAGGTCAGCGGCGGCCAGCGCGATCGCGCCATTGCCCTCTACAACCAGCTCGACCAGCAGTTTCCCAACGCGCCGGAAACGGCCACCGGCCTGCTGCGGCTCACCCTGAGCCTGCCCAATGACCAGGCGCTTGGGGTGCTCGATCAGGTGGTCAACCGCTTTCCCGACCGGGCAGCGGAGGCGCTGGCGATGCGGGCCGACAAGCTCGATCAGCTCAACAGCGCTGCCTCGGCCCAGGCCACCCGCGAGCTAATTCTCAACGACTACAAAGACTCGGCCGCCGCCGCCGATATTCGCTTTAAGAATGCCCAGGCGGCGGCGGCTCAGGGCGACCTGACCACGGCCCTGCGCTGGGGCAGCGATGTGCTCAAGTACAGCCCCGACAGCGACCTGGCCGCCGATGCGGGCTACTGGGTCGGCAAGTGGGGCCATCAGATGGGCCAGACCGCCGTGGCCCAAAGCGCCCTAGAGAGTGTGATTGCCCTCCACCCCGAGTCGTACTACGCCTGGTGGTCGGCGGTGGCCCTGGGCTGGGATGTGGGGGATTTTAAGACCGTGCGATCGCAGGCTCCGGCGGTGGCTCCCCCGGTTCATCGCACCCCCCTACCCACCGGCTCAGACACACTGCAAGAGCTGTACCTGCTGGGGCAAGACCAGCGGGCCTGGGAGCGCTGGCAGCTGGAGTACGGCAATTACCAAGACCCGACCCCAGAGGAGCAGTTTGTTGACGGTAAGATGCGGCTGGGCATTAACGACAACATCAACGGCATTTACCAGGTGTCGAGCCTGAGCCTGGCCGATGACCCGGCCGACATAAAGGTGGTCAAAACCCTGAAGCAGCGCCCCGACTTTTGGCATGGGGTGTACCCGCTGCCCTACGAAGATTTAATCACCACCTGGTCGGCGGAGCGCCAGCTCAACCCCCTGCTGGTGGCAGCACTAATGCGCCAGGAGTCGCGGTTTGAGCACAAAATTCGCTCCGGGGTGGGGGCCGCCGGTCTGATGCAGGTAATGCCCGCCACCGCCGAGTGGATCAAGGGCAAGGCTGGGCTAGATGCCTACGACCTCAACAACCCCGCCGACAACGTCAAGCTGGGCACCTGGTACCTCGACTACACCCACGCCGAGTACGACAACCACTCGCTGTTTGCGGTGGCCAGCTACAACGCCGGGCCGGGCGCGGTGGCCAGCTGGATTA
>DASQNN010000521.1:0-10479 GCA_035644955.1 Nodosilinea sp.
TGGGTTAATTCTGGCTAAAATCAACCCCGACCGCCGCCGCATACTGGCCGATATTGAAAAAGGCTGGCTGTTTGCCTCAGATGAGGTCTTGGCGGCCCTGTTTAAGTATATGGAAATCTACGATCGCCACTGGATCACGGCAGAGGGCGATATCCAAGCCCTAATTCGAGTGGACGAAAGCGTTCGGCAGGAGATCGAAGCCGCTATGGCCGACATTTTTCTCGCCATGCGTCGCGATCTGCGGTCTACTCAGATCTCAGAGTCGTTGGCTCACGATTACATGCGTTTTTACCAGTGCGGGCTGCTAGCCAGCGACCCGATTACCCCAGACGACGATTAACACCAGATCCTGCTTGGTTACCCCCAGTTCGGAGGGCAAATGCCATTTGCCCCTACAGTTTGGCCTTTACAGAATCAGGGTTATACGACAAGGAGGCATGGCGCCGTTCAGCGCCATGCCTCCTTAGGTTATCTACGCTATCTGGACTTAACGCTTAACCAGCTTTTTAGACAGCTTGCGCAAACGAATAGACTCGGGGGTAACTTCGACCAGTTCGTCCTGGCCGATGTATTCCAGAGCTCGCTCTAGGCTCATTTCGATGGGAGTTTGCAGCTGCACAAGTTCGTCGCCACCGGCGGCCCGGTGGTTGGTCAGCTGCTTGGTCTTAGTAACATTGAGCTCAAGGTCTTGGTTGCGGTTGTGCTCGCCCACAATCATGCCCTTGTAGACCTTGACACCGGGGCTGATAAAGAACACCCCCCGATCCTCAGCATTTTTGAGGGAGTAGAAGGTCGCTACGCCCTCCTCAAAGGCAATCAGCACCCCGTTGCGGCGGGCTTCAATATCGCCGCAGAGCACGCGATAGTCTAGGAAGCTGTGGTTCATGATCCCTGCGCCTCGGGTTAGCCGCATAAACTCACCCCGGAAGCCAATCAGGCCCCGAGCCGGAATCACAAACTCCAGGGTGGCGCGGCCATCGCCCATAATTCGCATGTCTTGCAGCTCACCGCGGCGCTGGCCAATGCGCTCCATGCAGCCGCCTACCCCCTCTTCGGGCACGTCGAGCACCAGTAGTTCGTAGGGTTCGCAGGGCTGACCGTTGACCTCGCGGTAGATCACCTGAGGCTGGGTCACTTGGAACTCGTAGCCTTCCCGGCGCATAGTTTCGATCAAAATGCCCAGGTGCAGCTCACCCCGGCCCGACACGGCAAAGCGATCGGGGGAATCGGTGGGCTCAACCCGCAGGGCCACGTTGGTCTCCAGCTCGCGCATCAGGCGATCGCGCAGCTGCCGCGAGGTGACAAAGGTGCCTTCCTGACCGGCAAAGGGCGAGTCGTTGACCACAAAGGTCATCTGCAGGGTGGGCTCATCAACCTTGATCAGCGGCAGCGCCTGGGGGTTGGTGGGGCAGGTAATGGTTTCGCCAATGTTGGCATCGGCAAAGCCTGCCACGGCTACAATATTGCCCGCCGAAGCCGATTCGATTTCAATCCGCCGCAGGCCATCAAAGCCCAGCAGCTTAGAAATTTTCGACTTCACCAAGGTGCCGTCTTCTTTCACCAGAGCTGCCTGCTGGCCGGCCTTAATCACCCCATTGTGAATCTTGCCAATCACAATCCGGCCCAGGTACTCGGAGTAGTCGAGGGTGGTGACCTGAATTTGCAGGGGCTTTTCAGGGTTGCCCACCGGGGGCGGTACGTGGTCGAGAATCGACTCAAACATGGGCTTCATGTCGAGGCCCTCGTCTTCGAGCTTGGTTTTGGCGTAGCCCGCCAATCCCGAGGCAAACAGGTAGGGGAAATCGCACTGGTCGTCGTCGGCTCCCAGTTCGATAAACAGATCCAGCACCTTATCAACCGCTCCGTGGGGCTCGGCCTGGGGGCGATCGATCTTATTGACCACTACAATGGGGCGCAACCCTTTTTCCAGGGCCTTTTTCAGCACAAACCGGGTCTGGGGCATGGGGCCTTCGTTTGCATCCACAATCAGGATGCAGCCGTCTACCATGCCCAGCACCCGCTCGACCTCGCCACCAAAGTCGGCGTGGCCGGGGGTATCGATGATATTAATTAGGGTTTCCCCGTAGTGAACGGCGGTATTCTTCGACAAAATGGTGATGCCCCGCTCCCGCTCCAGGTCGTTGGAGTCCATCACGCAGTCAGGAACCTCTTCCCCTTCGCGAAAAATGCCGGACTGCTTCAGCAGCGCATCGACAAGCGTGGTTTTGCCGTGGTCAACGTGGGCAATAATTGCAACGTTGCGAATAGGGATGGTCATAACTGTGTAAAACCTAGGCGACAATAAGCGGGCAACGAAACTACCCCAGAGCGCCAAACGTAAGGATGCTCAAGACAAGTTTCGACTATGCAAAAATACTTAACAATTGTAGCTCACTAAACAGACTCCTGACTTAAAGCAGCCATCTAAATTCTGGCTACTAAAAAGGGGCGCTACCAGCACCCCTTTTTAGTAGCCCAAGGCCCCTGTCTGTGACAAATGCCCTAGGTGATTAAACTGTTGTGGATCTACATGCTCAAGCCAGCGGCCTGTACCTTCTCCACCTGCTTCTTCTTCAACACCAGCATGATCTGGGTCAGCATAACCGCCGCGACAAAGGCAACGAGACCCTTAATGCGGTTGGGGCTTTGCAGCACGATTTCAGCGTCCATTTGGCCAAAGCCACCTACGTTGGGGTTGCTGGTTAGGGGCTTGCCGACTTCTACCGCATCTCCTGCGGCCACCAGCAGTTCAGGACCAGCCGGAATCGTTTCGGTCACGCTGTCGCCAGCCTCAGACTGAATGGTGACGAGATAGCCACCCGCTGACTGGGGCTCTACATCGGTGACGGTGCCACTGATGGTGGCGTTGTAGACGGTGTTGTTGCTGGCCTGGCCGGTGGGGTACACCTGGCCGCGACCGCGGTTGCCGCCCACGTGAATTTGGTACTTACCAAAGTAAACCGACTTGTCCTGGCCGGGGTCGGGAGACAGCACCGGAAAGACAATTTCCTGGTATTGCTCACCGGGTAGGGGGCCAACCAGCACGATGTTTTCCTGGGTGTCGCTGTAGGGCAGGAAGTAGGTGCTGCCCACTTCTTCCTTTAGTTCTTCAGACATGCGATCGGGAGGGGCAATCTTGAAGCCCTCGGGCAGCACTACCACAGCGCCCACATTCAGACCGCCGCGGCTGCCGTCGCCCAGCACCTGCTGGGTGCTGAGGTCGTAGGGAATTTCAACCTTGAGCTTGAAAACCGAGTCGGGCAGTACGGCCTGGGGCACTTCTACCTTGGTGGGCTTGGCCGCCAGGTGACAGTTGGCACACACGATGCGCCCGGTTGCTTCGCGAGGGGAGGCGTAGTTTTCTTGGGCCCAGAAGGGGTAAGCCTCGGCGGTTTGGGGAACCGCCAGCCAGCCGACGCACACCGTCAGAATAGCGGCGCAGGTGATGGCAAAGGGGCGCAAGCCGTTTATTAATGAAGTGAATCTATTCATGCGTTCAGAACTTGTGTCAACTGGGGTATTTCGTCGCGGGTTGCCGAAATTTAAGCCAAGTCTAGGGGCCGAGCCTAGGCCCACCAGGGGGACTCGCCGGTGCGGAAGTCGGTCTCAGTCCAATTGGTCAAAGACACCTTGTCGTCTTCGGTGACATCGGCATGGGCCAGGGCCAGAGATAGAGGGGCCGGGCCGCGCACCACCTTGCCAGCAGCGTCGTACTGAGAGCCGTGGCAGGGGCACATAAACTTGTTTTCGCTGGCATTCCAGGGCACCACGCAGCCCAGGTGGGTGCAAATGGAGTTGATGCCGTAGCTCTCTAGGGAACCGCTGTCTTGCACCACGAGGTAGGTGGGGTCACCCTTGAGACCCTGCACCAGCACGCGATCGCCAGGCTTGTGGGTCTCCACAAACTGGCTGGCAATGACGTCGTTGCCCAGCTCGTTTTTGGCGGTTACACCGCCCCCACCACTGCCACTAGAGGGAGGAACAAAGTACTTAATAACGGGATAGAGCATGCCCCCAATGGCCCCCGAGGCGGCCCCTAGGGTGAGCAGATTCATAAATTGGCGACGCCCCAAATCAGGGACATCGGAGGTTCCAGAAACTTGAGTCATAATCCAGACTGGTATACCTGTTTCAAATGAATAACAGCTGTCAACGGCGGTAGCTAAGCCTAGAGCAGCGGCAGCGGGCTCAATGAACCCTCACCGCGACCCGACAAACCCTTAACGGGGCACCAATTGGAGCAGTCCCGATGGCGCTGACCACGCCTTGAGCTTTACCAATCGTATTATTGCACCTTGGTGTTCTCAGAAAATTCTTGCTAGAGCGAAATGGGCTGGGTCGATCGCAATTTTTCTGCTTTAAACCCCTGAAAAACTATGAATGACAACACTTTCGGGCTTGAGGTAGCAGTAGTACTGAATGGATAATTGTTTATTCGAAAATCTCAGCCATTACTGGTTGTTTTGGTCGATTTTGGCGGGCGCAGGGGCCGCCCAGTGGGGCCTAGCCACTAGGGCGTATCGTAAAGAAATGTATCAAGCTTGGCAATGGTAGGGGTAGGGCAATGACAGGGGCAGATTTGCAGGAACTCTTGATTGAGAAATGGGGCTATTCCTTTGACATTCAGTTTCGGCGCACCCAGGGCAAGATTTTTCTCCAGGTGATGTGGCGCTACCTAGAGCAGATGTCGTTTCCCCTCAGCGAAGAGGAGTATTTGGCCCACCTGGGCCAGGTGATGCTGTACCTGCACGAGTGGGGCCAGGTGGAGTACGTGCAGCAGTGGATTGCTCAAACCCGCGATCGCCCCCGTCTGGGCAAGGCCGTCAGCATTCCTCTGCCCCTGGGCGATCGGGCGTTGGAGTGGCTGACCGATGAGTTTTAGCTTCAGCGGGCGTTGCTGGATACAGGTATGAATCAAAACTGCAATGGCTCTCCTAGGGGCAAACGGCCGCTTGCCCGTACCCAAATTCATGCTTCAATTCAGCAACACCCCTCAGCGCTCGTACAGCTCGATGGGCAAATGATCGGGGTCTTGAAAGAAAACGAAGCGCTTGCCGGTCAGCTCATCCCGCCGCATGTCCTCGGTGACTACCTGATGGTCGTGAAGATGCTGAATGGCTGCTTCTAGGTCGTCTACCACTAGGGCCAGGTGCCTGAGCCCCCGCGCCTCTGGGCGTGAGGGACGCAGCGGCGGGTCAGGAAAAGAAAATAGCTCAAGCTGGGTATGGTCCCCCAGGCGCAGGTCGAGCTTATAGGACTGCCGCTCGGCCCGGTAGGTTTCTCGGATCACCTCAAACCCCAGTACCTGGGTATAAAACTGCTTCGATCGCGGGTAGTCACCGCAGATGATCGCTACGTGGTGGATACCTTGAAAAAATGACATGGTTAAACTATTCAAGTAGCTTAATTGGGCAATATCTGACGGCGGGTGACAGCTACCCGCTGGCGTGGGAACGCTAGGGCTTAGGTGTAGCGCAGCTGCCCCAGCGATCGCAGTATTTTAAGGATAAATGCTCAAAAGCTTTTCAGGTTGGAATGCTAGGATTTCCTAGGTGAACATGCTCAGAGGGCCCGATGTGATCCGTTCTGCCACTTTGCCGATGCAAACTCCGTCGCTGCCGCACTTCGGAGAAAACAACCGCCTCAAACTTTTTTCTGGCTCAGCCAACGTAGACTTGGCGCGCGAAGTGGCACGCTACCTGGGGCTAGATCTCGGTCCTATGGTGCGCAAGCGCTTTGCCGACGGCGAACTCTATATTCAAATTCAAGAGTCAATTCGCGGCTGCGATGTCTATCTAATTCAGCCCACCTGTCAGCCGGTGAACGATCACCTGATGGAACTGCTGATTATGATCGACGCCTGCAGGCGGGCCTCGGCCCGCCAGATTACCGCTGTGATTCCCTACTACGGCTACGCTCGGGCCGACCGCAAGACCGCCGGGCGAGAGTCAATCACCGCCAAGCTGGTGGCCAACCTGATGACCAAGGCTGGGGCTAGCCGGGTGTTGGCCATCGACCTGCACTCGGCCCAAATTCAGGGCTACTTCGATATTCCCTGCGACCATGTCTACGGCACGCCGGTGCTGATCGACTACATCGCCAGCAAAAAGCTAGAAGACCTGGTGGTGGTCTCCCCCGACGTGGGCGGTGTGGCCCGCGCCCGTGCCTTTGCCAAAAAGCTCGACGATGCGCCCCTGGCCATTATTGACAAGCGCCGCCAGGCCCACAACGTGGCCGAGGTGATGAACGTGATCGGCGATGTGCGCGGCAAAACCGCCGTGCTCGTTGACGACATGATCGACACCGCTGGCACCATCTGCGAAGGGGCGCGCTTGCTCAAGCAGGAGGGAGCACGTCAGGTTTACGCCTGCGCTACCCACCCGGTCTTCTCGCCTCCGGCGGTAGAGCGGCTGTCGGCGGGGCTGTTTGAGGAGGTGATTGTGACCAACACCATTCCGATGACGGCGGCGCGTCAGTTTAACCAGCTCACGGTGTTGTCGATGGCCAATCTGCTGGGTGAGGCGATCTGGCGCATCCACGAAGAAAGCTCGGTCAGCAGCATGTTTCGCTAGAAACAGGCCTGCGCCAATGGATAGCTGAGTTTTTGAGGAGGGGATGTCAATGGCATCCCCTCCTCGTTTAAGGCGGCGGATTGGGCTGATCGAGGCCGGATTAAGCGTCTTCGTCTACAAACTCAGGCCGACCGCTGCCCGGAATAGGCCAGTCGGGGTTTTCGCCGCCGATGTAGCAGGCTTCAATCACCACGTATTCGCGACTGAACTGCTCTAGGGTGTTGACCAGCACGTCGAGGGCGATCGCATCGCTGGTGCCCAGGTCGGCCCAGCAGCGCGCCCAAAGCCCTTCGTATTCCACTTCGCCCAGGTTGTGCATAACCGACAGCATGCTATTGCTCAGCTGGTCCTGGTCGTAGGGCAGGTAGCTAATATCCAGGCCGGTATCTTGCACCTGGAGGTTTTCGGCGTTGAAGCCCCCCAGTTTGCCCAGAAAGAACCACGACGAAAAGACTTCGTCGATGTACTGCTGCTCCGTGCTGGAGGGCACGGTTTCAAACTTTAGCCAAATCCATAGGTTAAAGAAGTCGCACTCGCGAAATTCAACCTGCATAACAAAGCCCTACGCTGCACTACTCAGCATAGGGCTTAACCAGCACGAACTCGCGATCGCTAGCTTTCGTTGATCCGCGATCGCCGGGCGCACACTTCCCCGGCGGTGCCCTCAGCTTGGCAGGCTTCGAAGGCAATTTGCCGCGCTGTAGAGGTTGGCAGCTGGTCGGCGTACCTCAGGGCCGATTGGTAAAAGGGCAGGCTAGCCTCATACTGCTGCTGAAGAAATAGAATCTGAGCCTTCAGGTACAGCAGGTCGGGGTTGTTGGGGGCGGCCGTCAGGGCCTTCTCGACCTCGGTCAGGGCTTCGTTGTAGCGGCCCAGGTCGCGCATGCCAATGGCAATACCGCGATGAGACAGATAGGCAGGGTTGCCGTTTTGCAGTCGGGCGATCGCCTGGTCGGGGTTGGCAAAGGGCAGGTTAACCGCCAGCAGCAAATCCATAAAGCCCTTCAGCAGGCTCAGCTCGGGATCGTTGCGATCGATCTTCTCCGCCGCCTCTAGCTCGCTAAAGACGCGCTGCAGCAGACGTAGGGCGCTGGGGGTGCCACGGGCAATGCCCTGGGTTTGCAGGACGTGGGCCCCCTCCATAAAAATGCCTACGGCGCTATAGAGGTGGCCGCGGAGGGGATCAGTCGCCTTGAGGGCCGTAGCGGTGTCTTGGGTTAGGCGAGCCTGCTGAGCCAGCTCGTTGAGATCTTTGTTGAGGTAGCCCAGGGCCGCCGCAATGGCGTAGTTCATGGGTTCATTGGGTTCGGCGGCAATGGCTTGCCCCACCAACGACTCGGCTTTTGTATAGTTGCCCTCGTAGAACAGAGCATTGAACACGGCCTCGGTTTTGTCGCCAATAGCGTGGGGATTGCTAGTGCGAAACGGATCCCCGGCCTGCGCCGCCATGGGCGCTAACGCCAGAAAAGCCGTGGTGAGAATACCCGCTGACAAGGCTTTGAAGCGCGAACCCAGGCGTGGTGAGGCAATGCGTGCGTGAAAGACCATAGTGAATTGTCCGTTACGACCTAAACAGCTGGAGCAAAACGGTGGGCATGAAACGGTAGATGGGTTTGCTTAAGGGGTAGCTGCGAGAGTTGCTGGCCTAATTGTGGCGAATTCTAGGGGCGTTTGCGGCGGTAATGTTACAGAAGCTACACTGGCCTAGCTGTAGCCCAACTGATTCTTGCCTCTACCAAGGGCAACTTCCTAGGGCACACTGAAAGGGGATCGGATCAACGGTTCTGGTTTAGCTTAGCTGTACCGTCTGCTGTTTTACTGTCGGGTAGAATGCTCTATCTTCGCCAACTGACCTATCATCCACCGGCTAGCCCAAGGGCCATTTTGAGGGATGTTTCCCTCGAACTGGCACCCCAGCAGCTGGGGCTCATCTACGGGCCCAGCGGATCGGGCAAGAGCACGCTGCTAGAAATTATGGCGGGGTTTGCCCAGCCCACGGCGGGGGCGATCCAGTGGCGGCAGCAAGACCTGGATTCTGAAGCGTTGAGGCAGCTGGCGGGGCTGGTGTTTCAGTTTCCAGAGCGCCACTTCTGCGGCCATAGCCTGCTCGAAGAACTGCGCCTGGGGCACCCCGAGCTGGCCCGCACCCAGATCGAGCAGGCGTTGCAGGCGGTCGGGCTAGAGCAGCTTTCCCTCCAGGCGTCTCCCCAGGATTTGAGCGGTGGGCAGCAGCGGCGTTTGGCCCTGGCGGTGCAGCTGATTCGCAAACCCTACCTGCTGCTGCTAGACGAGCCTACGGCGGGGCTAGACTGGTCAATGCGCCGGCAAATTATTGGGTTGCTCAAGCAGCTCAAGCAAAACTGGACGCTGCTGGTGGTCTCCCACGATGCCGATGAGCTGGCTGAGCTGGCCGATCGCTGCTGGCAGCTAGACCACGGTCGGCTGACCTCGGTGCCCCAGGCTTCTCTTTCCTCGGCGGCGGGCTAGGGTGAGGCGATGGATCTACGACTAACCGATCGCGATCGCTGGCAAGACACCCTGCACTGGCAGCCCAGCGAGCTACAGCAACAGAGTTTTCAACGCCTCTACGAGGCCATTCTGATCGCTAACCAGCAGGTCAACCTGACCCGCATTACCACCCCTGACGATTTTTGGGAAAAGCACCTGTGGGACTCGCTCCAGGGGATCGAGCCCTGGCTGAGCGATCCCGAGGCCAGTACCTCAGCGCTGAAGGTGGTGGATATCGGCACCGGCGGTGGCTTTCCCGGCCTGCCCGTGGCCCTGGTCTTTCCCCACTGGGCGATCGCCCTAATCGATGCCACCCGCAAAAAAATGGCTGCGCTCGAAACCGTCTGCGCCACCCTGGGGATCGCCAACGTGAGCTTTTTACCCCAGCGGGCCGAAGAGGTAGCCCACCAGCCCAGCCACCGAGAATCCTTTGACCTGGCCCTGCTGCGCGCCGTCGGGCCGGTTAACACCTGCGCCGAGTACGCCCTGCCCTTGTTGACGTTAGGGGGCCATGCGGTGCTCTACCGAGGCCAGTGGTCGGCGGCAGAGGAGGCCGCACTGGTGGCGATTTTGCCCCGCCTGGGCGGCAAGCTGGGTGAGGTGCGATCGCAGACCACCCCTCTCACCGGTGGCGTTCGCCACAACGTCGTGCTCACCAAGGTCGAGCGCACCCCCGATCGGTTTCCGCGGCTGCCGGGGATACCGGCGAAGACACCGCTGGCGTAGGGGTGGATGAGTGGGGGGTGGATGAGTGGAAGAGTGGATGGGTGGAAGAGTGAAAAGGTGGGCAGATAAAAAAGATACGGTTTTACTCCCTCACCCATCCACCCCTCACGCCCTACTCATCCACCCACATCACCGCCTCCGCTCCTGCAGCTTGCGGTACACATCCTTAATATCCACTCCATGGTGGGCCAGGGCTACGAGAGTGTGGTAGATCAAGTCGGCGGCTTCGCCAGCGATCCCGTCGGCATCGTCATCCTTGCAGGCAATCACCACTTCGGCGGCCTCTTCGCCAATTTTTTTGAGAATTTTATTGTCGCCTCCGGCCAGCAGCTTGCAGGTGTAGGAGTCGGGGTTGGGGTTGTCTCTGCGATCGCAGATCACGCCAAACACCTGAGATAGGGTGTCAGCGGGGGGTGCAGCTCTGTGGTCGTCTACCTGGTGAAAGCAGCTGCGTTCGCCAGTGTGGCAGGCAATGTCGCCCTGCTGCTCGACGGTGACGAGCAGGGCGTCGCTGTCGCAGTCGTAGCGAATCGCCCGCACCCTTTGGACATGGCCTGAGGTGGCGCCCTTGTGCCAGAATTCCTGGCGCGATCGGCTCCAGAACCAGGTTTCGCCGCTGTCTAGGGTTCTTTGCAGCGATTCGGCGTTCATCCAGGCCATCATCAGCACGGTG
>DASQNN010000522.1:0-2479 GCA_035644955.1 Nodosilinea sp.
CAGGCGGCTGCACCGCTGCGATCGGCCCGCTTAAACTGCTTGCCAAAGGCGGCTGCGCTGAGGTCAAGCTCTACCGCCAGGCCTCGGTGACGCAGCTTTTGGGCCAGCTGGAGGGCGTTGGCCTCGGCCTGCTCGCCCCGGGATACCAGGTAGAGGTCGGGGCGAGCAGTCGCCGGTTGCTGAAGGGTTTCGAGCAGCAGGGTGAGGCGCTCTAGACCAATGGCCCAGCCCACTGCCGGGGTGGCGGGGCCGCCCAGTTCTTCCACTAGACCGTCGTAGCGACCGCCGCCGCACACCGTAGCCTGGGCCCCCAGATCGCTCGACTGAATCTCAAAGGCGGTGTGGGTGTAGTAGTCGAGCCCTCGCACCAGGCGCGGGTTGAGTTCGTAGCCAATGGCCAGGGCATCGAGCTGGGCTAGCACCTGGTCAAAGTGGCGCTTAGAGTTGGGGCCCAGGTAGTCTAAAATGCTGGGCGCGTCCGCCGTAATGGCCTGGGTTTTTTCGTCTTTGCTGTCGAGAATACGCAGCGGATTGCGGCTGAGGCGATCGCGCGAATCCGCATCGAGATCGGCCGCGTGGGGCGTGAGATAGTTGACCAAGGCTTCGCGGTAGCGGGCGCGATCGTCCCTGTCACCCACCGAGTTGAGATAAAAGGTCAAATTCTTGAGGCCCAGGGCCTGCAGGATATCCGTGGCCAGGGCGATCACCTCCACGTCGGCACGGGGGTCGGCGCTGCCCAGCACCTCTACCCCCACCTGGTGAAACTGCCGCTGGCGGCCCTTTTGGGGGCGCTCGTAACGAAACATGGGGCCGGTGTACCAGAGCCGCTGCACGCCACCCTGGGCGTAGAGGCTATGCTGCACGTAGGCCCGCACCACCCCAGCGGTGCCCTCGGGGCGTAGCGTGCAGCTGCGATCGCCCTTATCGATAAAGCTGTACATCTCCTTGCCCACCACATCGGTGGCTTCGCCAATGCCCCGCTGAAACAACGCCGTCGACTCAAAGGTGGGGGTGCGAATTTCGCGGTAGGCGGCCCGCCCCAAAATATCCCGCGCCGTGGCCTCAACCCGCTGCCAGGTGTGAATGTCGGCCACCTTGAGGTCTTGGCCCACAAACTGTGCCTTGGGCAAAATATCTTCGGTTCCGGGCAGAGACTGAATCGGCTCCATGGCTGGGCGGGCGCTCTCGGTGGGCAATACAGAACACCCATCATAGCCTGAGATGGGCCTCAGCCTGGAGCGGTGAGAGGGTCTAGACCTGGGCCTGCCGTCGGGGCCTAAACCTCCTGGCTCTTGGGCTTAGCCTCGGGCAGCATGCAGCAGTTGACCTCGTCAATGCAGACCTTGCCCGACTGCAGCGCCCACCGAAACAGCGCCACTCGGTTTCCCGTCGCTGTCTTGGTCAAGATGTTGCTGATATGGTTGTCGACGGTGCGTTTGCTAATCTCCAGTTTTTCTGAAATTTCCTGGTTGGTTAGCCCCGATGCCACTAGCTCTACGATCTGTAGCTCCCGGTCAGAAAGACTTCCCTGGCCGGGTACCGGAGACATCTCATCGCTTGCCATGGCGGTCTGTTTCCTTTGTCATTATGTATTTATGCTTATGTCCACTATCACTATAGGCTATCTGGTTTCGGGTAGGCTTTTGGAATCTGTTCTGGGCTGCTTTGCCATGGGTTACAGCTGTCTGTCTGCCATTGTCAAGGCGCTTTTGACCGGGTTGCCCTCGGTCAGTCTGCCAAAACCGTGGCAATGTAGCTGGGTGGGTCTAAGCCTGAGCGTCTTTCTACTGGTAGGCCCTGGTGCGCCTGCGATCGCGGCCCCGGCCATGCCGCCTTTAGAAGACCCTGTTCCCCTGGCTACCCCCGCTGCCGACGCCAACGATATTCCCTCGGAGACCGTCAGCCGCTTTGTTAGGACCTACATGGCCGTAGTCAAGCTGATCGAGTCACGCGAACTCAGCCTGCAGCGGGCCGAAACGGATACCGAATCGCGCCAGATGCAGCAGGAAATTCAGGCTGCTGCCCTCGACCTGATTGAGGCCAACGGGCTCACCCTGTCGGCCTACTGGGAACTGCTGGGGCTAGCCAACAACGACCCTGAATTTCGCGATCGCGTCCTTGCCCAGATCGACGAAGCCAATTTCTAGCGCACGCCTAGCTACCGCTCAACCCAATCGCAGCCGGGAGGCATTTCCCTAGGGCTGTACAAACTCCGAAGGCCGCCTAAAGTTTTCCACCGGCACATTGACCAACGCCTGCTGCATAAAGTCTTTCCATACCGGTGCAGCATAGGTATCGCCAGTGGTGCCCCCTCGCATCGGCGTGTAGTTGTCGTTGCCAATCCACACCGCCGTCGAAAGCTGGGGCACGTAGCCCACAAACCAGACGTCCCGCTGGGAGTCGGTGGTACCGGTTTTACCCGCCGCCGGTCGCCCAATCTGGGCCGCCGTTCCCGTGCCCCGAGCAATTACCCCCTGCA
>DASQNN010000523.1:0-5784 GCA_035644955.1 Nodosilinea sp.
CTGGCCCCTGGGGAAAACGCCTTGCCATTGACATCGGCCCGCAGCACCGTAGGAATGCCCCCACGGCGGCGGCGACGCAGGGCACCCCGACAGCGTTGGCCTCGCTAATGGCCACCCCAAAGGTGTCGGCCTTGGTCGGAAAAATCAAAAAGTGGGCGCTGCTGAGCAAATGAGAAAACTTGGCCTCGCCCGCTGGAGTAGCGCGATCGACAAAGCCGTAGGGCTTCACGAACCGGGGCAGATCGCCCTCAACCTGGGGTTGGCAGCCCACCACCCACAGCTCGGTATCGATGCCCTGCTGGTTAAGGGTTTGGGCCACCTCCAGCGCCAGGGGGCCGCCCTTGCGCTCCCAGTCAACCCCCAAAAACAGCAGCCGACAGGGAGATGGGGCGCGCTGGGCGATGACGGCTTCTACCTGGGGCTGGCTGAGGTCTTGGGCGCGGCTGGCCCCCCCGGGGAATAATGCGAATTTTGGCTGCCGGCAGGCCGTAGAGCGCCATGGCCGACTGGGCCGCCCACTGGGAGGTGAGAATGACGCGATCGCACCGGTCTAGGGCTGCCTGCTCTACGGCTTGCAGTCGGCGGCGGGTTTCTAGACACAGATTGCTCAGGTGGGGGTAAAAATCCACCAGGCTGCCTAGCAGGGCGTCGGTCCACAGCACCGTGGGCAGGGTGGTACACACCCGCGCCAGGGGAATGGCATTTTCGGGACAGAGCAGCAGGTCGGCCTGTGACTGGGCCAGCCGGGTTTGAATCTGGCGGGCGTAGAGGGGGGCAACCCAGGGCTCTATCGGGCTGTAGTAGCTCTGCCCCAGGCGACGGTAGTACAGCCACTTTAGCCGGGTAATCGGCACCTTGGGGCAGTGCAGGGGACCGAGGAACTCCAGCTCAGCCCCAGCCCCCTGCAAGACCTCAGCAATTTTTTGCCCTGCCCCATAGAGGCCCAAGTGGCGGCGGGGCCAGGAGGCGCGATCGCGCACGTCATAGGTGGTGGCGTAGGCAATTTTCATGATGAATAAGGGCTGAGCTATGGCTAACTCAACCCTCTCAGCGACTGTTCTGAGCATGCCCAATTAAGCGGGCGTCGCAACGGCCAAGACGCCCTCCCCGGCGCCCAAACTCAGAAACCCCGATTTATAACTCGCAGGCCGGTAGGAAGGTAGCTTGCTACCCTCCTACAGAGCCGGGACGGAGCTAGATCAGGCGGATCCAGTAGCGATCGCGCCCCCTCCGTTTAGCCTGGTACAGCGCAGCATCGGCGGCGGCGATCAGGTCCTCTGGGGCTTGCTCGGCGGTGGGCACCACGCTGGCGATGCCAATGCTAATGGTGAGGTAGCCGCTGATCGGCGACTGGGGGTGGGCCATTTGCAGGTCGGCAATTTCCTGCTGAAGGGCTCTGGCGACATTTTCGGCCCCCGTGCGGCGGGTGTTGGGCAGCACCACCGCAAACTCTTCGCCGCCGTAGCGGGCCAGCAGGTCGGCGGCCCGCTTTACGGCGCGGGTGGCGGCGGCGGCGATCGCAATTAGAGCCTCATCCCCCTGCTGATGGCCCAGGTAGTCGTTATAGGGCTTAAAGAAGTCAACATCGAACATGATCAGCGACAGGGGCTGCTGCTCGCGCACCAGGCGCTGCCACTCCTGCTTCAGGTATTCGTCAAAGCGGCGGCGGTTGGGGATGTGGGTCAGCCCATCGAGGGTGGCCAGGCGCTCTAGCTTTTCGTTAGCGGCTTTGAGGGCGGTCTCCATGCCCTTGCGATCGGTAATGTCAATGCAGTTGGTAATCACGCCGTTGACGGTACCGCTGGCATCTCTAAAGGGGCTGATGACCACCTGGTACCAGCGCCGCAGGCCAGCTTGGTCAATAATTTCTTGCTCGCCCTGGTAGGGCACTTGAGTGTCAATCACCTGCTGGTGAATGCGGCGCTGCTGACTGGCCTCCAAAACCGAGATATTGGGGTTAAAGTCGGTATCCAACTTGCCCACCATGTCGGTGGGGGTCATGCCGTGCAGGGCGGCGCTGGCTCGGTTGGCCATCTGCACCCGGCCTTCGCGGTCTTTGACCACAATAATGCTGGGAATGCTGTCGATTACGTTTTGTAGAAACTGCCGCTGACGGGCAATTTCGGCCTCAGCCTGCTTGCGCTCGGTGATATCGCGAATAATGGCCAGCACCTGGTTAGGGCCGCTGGGAACAATGCGGGCCTCTTCGTACTGCCAGCCGCTGGGGGTCTGAAAGCGATACTCATAGACCTGGGGCCGACCGGTCTGCAGGGCTAGACGAATGTAGTGCATGCGCTTGGCAGCCATGTCGGCGGGCAGCACCTCGGTCATGGGTTTGCCAATTTGCTGGCTGGGATTAGCCATTAGGTTCACCGCGCCCGCATTCATGACGTCCAGGCAAATGCCATCGCCCGAAAACCGCACCAGCAGATCCGGAATGGCCTCTAGAATAATGCGCTGGGTAGCCTCGGCCTGGCGAAGGGCAGCGGTGCGATCGGCCACCTGGCGCTCTAGGGTTTGGCTGTAGTCGGCCAGCAGAGTTTGGGCCTGCTTGCGGGTGCTGATGTCTTGAAAGGCCGCGATCGCGTACTCTACCCGTCCAGCCTGGTCAAAAATTGGGGTGGTCGCCATCTCAATCGGAATTGGCTGGTTGCCGGGGCGCAGCTCAATGTCATCGGCCCAGCCGGGCTGGCCCCGCAGGGCCTTGGCAATGGGCAGCGCCTCGGTGGGGTAGCGCTCGCCGGTGGCGGCCCGATAGGCAATACAGGTTTCTTCGAGGCCAAGGGAGGGCACCGAGGGCATGTCTTCGAGACAGAGCAAAATGCGGGCCTGCTGACTGGCAAACACCATCTGGCCGCGGCGATCGTACACCGCAATGCCCAGGGGAATGCCGTCTAAAAACTGCCGCCAGCGCCGCTCGCTGCGCTGCATCTCGCGGTTGAGGTGCTCAAGTTCGCTAAAGGAGTCGTGCAGCTTAGCCGCCATGGCGTTAAACGCCCGCGCCAGCTGGCCCAGCTCATCCATGTTTTCAATGGATAGCGGGCTTTGCCAGTTGCCCTGGGCCGTAGCCTGAATGGCTTGCCGCAGCTGAGCAATGGGCTGCAACACCCGGTTGACCACCGCCAGCCCCACCACCACCGAGCTGCCGATCGCCGCCAGGCTCAGCAGCGCCACGGCCCAGTTGCCCAGAGAAAAGCTTAAAAAGCCCAGCAGCCCTACCGCGCAGAGAGTTTGCAGAACAAAGACCGCTACCAACACCGTGCTGAGGGAAAACGGCTTAAGCAAACGGCTTAACGGTTGGTAGAAAGGGAGTTTTGGCACTGGATTGAGTGGCAATGTTAAGTGAAGCAAAACACCCTACCTGTCTTTCTAGAATAAAGCGCATAGACCAGCCCTGAAACACTTGCTGTGCCAGATGTTTACACAACCGTCGGGGCTACAGTTCTAGGCCCATCCTAGGCGCTGAATGGGGGGTTAGCCCGTGATCTCAAGCAGCTATTTCAGCACCTCAAACAGACAGACCCCGTGATTTAAAGCAGCGGTAGGCTTAATTCCTTGGTTCTAGCGGAAATTTGTCGTCGCAATGTCATCGCGAGGACAGCCCTTGGCGGCGGACCAAGCCAGGCTCTAGGCCCAGTTTGAACTACCGTTTACCTCACCGTCATGGAGAAAGGGGATGGGCCAGAGCCCAGGGGGCGATCGCGTTAGGAAAGGCCCGATCCAACCCGTTACGCTGCGTGAAATTCACCCTAGCCAAAGAATTTTAAGGCGCTAACGGGATCTCGGCAGGTTAGGCCTCTTAGCCTTTCCTTAACCCCAAAACACCCCCCGACTGCAATAGTATTGGTGAGTTATTGCTTGGACGTAGCGCGACCCTGGTGCCAAAATGTCAAACACCTATGCCTCAATCTCTACAGACGTTGCCCTGAGGGCCGAGAACCTCAACGTTTACTACGGCTCTAACCTGGCTGTACGAGACGTCAACCTGCACATTCCCTCCAACGAGATTGTGGCGTTTATTGGCCCCTCTGGCTGCGGCAAGAGTACCGTTTTGCGCTGCTTCAACCGCATGAATGACCTGATTGCCTCCTGCCGGGTGGAGGGCACCATCAGGTTCCATGGCGACAACATCTACGCCAGCAGTGTCGATGCCGTCGAGCTGCGCCGCAAGATCGGCATGGTGTTTCAAAAGCCCAACCCCTTTCCCAAGTCCATCTACGAAAATATTGCCTGGGGGGCCCGCATCAATGGCTACCGGGGCGATATGGACGAGCTGGTCGAAACCTCCCTGCGCAAAGCCGCCGTGTGGGATGAGGTGAAAGACAAGCTGAAGCAGAGCGGGTTGTCGCTGTCGGGTGGTCAGCAGCAGCGTCTGTGCATTGCCCGCGCGATCGCCATTCAGCCCGACGTTATTCTCATGGATGAGCCCTGTTCTGCCCTTGACCCGATCTCGACCATCAAGATCGAGGAAACTATGAAGCAGCTCAAGGAGGACTACACCATTATCATCGTGACCCACAACATGCAGCAGGCCTCGCGGGTGTCGGACCGCACGGCTTTCTACAACGCCGAAGCCACTGACAAGGGCGGCAAGGTGGGCTACCTGGTGGAGTACGACAACACCGAGGTCATTTTCAACACCCCCCGCGAACAGTTCACCCGCGACTACGTGTCGGGCCGCTTCGGCTAAAGCGACCGCTGCGGGCTGGCGGCCTGTGCAGGGAGCTGGCCCTACTCAGCAACAAACTCAGCAACAAAAGTGAGCTTACCCTCGACTACCCAGGCCTAGCCTGGGTTCTTTTTTAGGCTGTTGCCTACGGTGGGTCGGTGCTGGTCTAAGGTATTACTATCCCTCAAAGATTTTTCTCAAAGCCTTTTGGACATCCTATGACTAGCCCCGATGTCTCGCCTTCGGCTTCTGGTTCATCGGCCACCCCTAAACCCAACCTCAGCATTTTGACCATGCTGCGCCTGGGGGTGTTCAACATGGGCCTGGGCATTATGTCGCTGCTCACCCTGGGGGTGCTCAACCGGGTGATGATTGAAGAACTGCGGGTACCGGCCCTGGTAGCGGCGGGCGCGATCGCGGTGCATCAGTTTATGGCCCCAGCCCGCGTGTGGTTTGGCCAGATGTCTGACTCAAAGCCCATTTTTGGCTACCACCGCAGCGGCTACATTTGGCTGGGCATTGTCTCGGTGGCGGTGACGGCATTTTGCGCCCTGCAGGTGGTGTGGCAGATCGGCAACCGCATTGCCGAGGGCGGCTGGGGGCCAGCGGTATACCCCTGGGTGGGGCTGCTGGGGCTGCTGTTTGCGGTCTACGGCCTGGCCCTGAGCGCCACCTCGACCCCGTTTACGGCGCTGCTGGTCGATGTCTCCGATGAAGACTCGCGATCGCGCCTGGTGGGCATTGGCTGGGCCATGCTGATGGTCGGCATTATTACCGGGGTGATTATCACCTCCATTGTGCTGAAGCCGATTGAGCTAGACGCGCCGATCGAGCAGGTGCAGTCGTTGGTCAACCGGCTATTTGTGATTGCCCCGGCGGTGGTCTGTGTTTTGGCCTTTCTCAGTACGGTCGGCATCGAGAAAAAATACTCTCGGCTCAAAAGTCGCTCTTCCCTGCGCGATCGCGAAGACAGTCTCACCCTGGGGCGCGCCCTCAAAGTGCTCACCGCCAGCCGCCAGACCGGGCTGTTTTTTACTTTTTTGCTGGTGCTCAGCCTCAGCCTGTTTATGCAGGACGCGGTGCTGGAGCCCTACGGCGGCGAAGTGTTTGGCATG
>DASQNN010000524.1:0-8267 GCA_035644955.1 Nodosilinea sp.
AATTTGAAGAAGCGATCGCCGCTTTGCTTGAACCCTATTTTTTGGTAAAAGCCCACCGCAGCCTCTGCGGCATTAACAGTGACCTCGCCTAGATCACGGGCGCATTGGGTGAAGAGTTCCCGGCCAATTCCTTGCCCAGAAAATTCCCGTCGAACGAACAACAGGGACAAATGATTGCCGCGCTTAAAGGCGATAAACCCAACGATCACCCCGTTCCATGTGGCAACCAGCGTTTTTTCCCGGCTCAAGATCCTGGCGCTTAACTCGTCTGGATGACATAGCTTCAGCCATTCAGCGACACTTTCTGGTGTGCCATCGGTAAGCTCCCAAAGCTCCGCAGAGGCCCACATGCACCCACTGATTTGATACTCGTCTCCGGGGTTTGGTGGTCTGTAGATAATCCTATTCATGCAACGTTGCTCTGGAAGTCGATGGGCAGTCTGGTTGGTTCACTCTGCGGCAAAGATGAAGCAGTCTGGCCCCAGAGTAAACCAACCGACCTCAGGGCAATTTAGACTGTAGGGCCATGTTGTAAGAAACGCCCATGTCCCTAGCTACTCCCCTCGCTGCCGCTGACCTTGAAGCTTACTTTCAACGTATTGGCTACGAGGGCAGTCGTACCCCTACCCTGTCTACGCTCCAGGGCATTCATCAGCGGCATCCCCAGGCGATCGCCTTCGAAAATCTCAGCTCATTTTTAGGTCAGCCGGTGGGGCTAGATTTGCCGGCTCTAGAGCAAAAGCTCATCTATGGCGATCGCGGCGGCTACTGCTTTGAGCAAAACGGGCTGCTGAGATCGGTGCTCACGACCCTGGGGTTTCAGGTCACCGGTTTGGGGGCGCGGGTGCTGTGGAATTTGCCCCCCGATACTATTACCCCCCGCAGCCATATGGTGTTGCTGGTAGAAATTGATGCTCAAGCCTACCTTGCCGATGTAGGGTTTGGGGGGCTGACGCTAACCGCTCCGCTGCGGCTTGTGCCAGACCTGGTGCAAGAGACCCCCCACGAGCGCTTTCGGCTCCTTCAGACCGGGGAACGTTTTATACTCCAGGTGCAGATTGCCGAAGCTTGGAAACCGCTGTATCAGTTTGATTTACAGCCGCAGTACCCCTGCGACTACGAGGTGAGTAACTGGCATGTCTCCACCTATCCCAACTCGATCTTTGTCAACAACCTGATCGCGGCCCGAGTTGAGCGCGACCGTCGCTACGGCCTGCGAAATACTGAACTGGCCACCCATTTTCTGACGGGAACAACCGAAAAACGCCAGCTGACTTCCGTAGAGGAACTACAAACCGTTTTGACCGAGGTGTTTCGGATCAAGCTGCCCCAAGACAGCGATTTCAGTCGGCTGTTTTCGGCCTAGGGCAGTTCCCCCTTTAAAACCCTCAGCCGACGTGGTTACCCCGGAGGGGCGATCGCCCAACCCGGTCTGCTCCAGGCCCATGCCCGCTCGATTTAGCTACCGCAGCGCTTCCGCCAGGGTTCTAACCACGGTGTTGCTGGTCCAGTAGCCGCTGTGGGCATCGCCGCCCCACAGCAGCGGCAGCCGCCCCCAGGTAACCGGCAGCCCCCGGTGCTCAGTCACCACATCCCTCAGGTGTACGTAGAGCTGGGCGTTGCCCATCAGCCGGGGCATGAGCCCTTGCAGGGGGTAGGCAATGGGGTCGCCGGGGTGCAGATAGTTGTACCAGGGCAGAGCCTTCTTGCCCCGCTGGTGGTAGGAGGTTTGCAGCAGCGATCGCAGCTCCTTGGTCAGGTCATGGGTGCTATCGCCCGTCACCGACAGCAGGCTAAACAGGGCAATGGGCGACCCCAGGGTATGCACACTGGCGATCGGCAGCCCCTGGCCCGGCTGTTGCCCTAGGCCAAACAGAGCATTGCGCAGCTGAGCCACCATGGGCCGCGTCTGGCGCGTGCTGGCATCTTTGTCCAGACTGGGGTCATCCCAGCGGGTGGCAAATAGCAGGTCAAAGAGAATCACGCTGCCCAGGCTGTGGGTGACCAGGTGGAGGCGATCGCCCGGCTGAGCGCCCTGCAACACGGGCAGCGCCCTCTGGTGAAACCGCTGCACCACCTGAGCACCCACGTGGCGGCTCAGGTACAGGGCCGCATCGCCAGCAAACTCAATTACTTCTTTGATCCGAAAGTCGGTCAGCCAGAGGTTTTTCCACTGGGGGGAGGCCTCTAGCCCCTGGCGCAGCGTGGCCTGGGGCTGCACATTCAAATCGCCCCAAAACACCGGGATGGGCTTCAAGCTGCGCCCGTTGCTACCCATAGTTCGCTGCACGCTCTGGAGCAGCTCTTGAGTAGTGCGGTCAAACGCTTCAGGCTGGCGGCTTTTAACGCCGTGAACAAACAAAACGTAGTCGGTGGCCATAGTGCTGTGCTCCGGGGGCAAAGGGATGGTGGGGCATAACCTAACCCAAGTCGCCGCCGCGAGGCGGCAGGCAACTATCCATAACTACAGGGGAACTGCTCCCATTCCAGAAGGTTGCCGCTGTGACGCATCGGCCCCTACAGGCGGAGGAATTGGTATTGGCCCAGGTCAACCTGTAAAATTAATGATGTAGCCTTAGTTTGAATAGATTGGCAGCCATGGTTAGTCGAACCCGTCTGTGTCGGATAGTTGTAGCCACGCTGATGGTGTTGACCCTGTGTTTGGGCTGTATCAGCCCGGCCGCGGCCACCAACTTCGATCGCCAAAACCTCAGACAGTCTGATTGGTCAAACCAAGACCTGCGCGACAACAACTATACCCGCGCCGATATGGCCGACGCCGATATGAGCCATTCTGACCTGCGCGGTGTGCGCCTGTTTGACACCACCCTGGCCCGCGCCAACCTGGAAGGGGCCGACATGAGTGGGGCTACCCTAGATGGAGCCCGCTTCTTTCAGGCCAACCTCACCAACGCCGTTTTGGAGGGGGCCTATGCCTTTGGTACCGACTTTCGTGAAGCGACCATTGACGGGGCTGACTTTACCGACGTGCTGCTCGACCCCAAAGTGAACAAAATGCTCTGCAACGTCGCCCAGGGCACCAATCCCAAGACGGGGCGCAACACCCGCGATACGCTGTACTGTCCGTAGGAGAAACCTTTAGTACCCTAGCAATGCCGATAGTTGTAGCCACTTTGGTTACAAACCTCAGAATATCCCAAAGCGTTCAACTGTTTGCACGCTGGCCCTGGTCAGGTCTCGACCAAACTGGCGACGGTTATACATCTGCTACATCTAGCTTTGGAGTACCGCCATGCCTGTCGTTCCCCAAGCCACAGCCCCCAGTCTGATTCAGTTCTACAACTGGATTGTTGACCCCCTCGCCTTTATGGAAACTCACTATCGCCAGTACGGCGATAGCTTTAAAGCACACGGCACCCTAGCCGACTGGATTTTTCTAAGCCATCCCGATGCGCTCAAGTACGTACTCACCCACGACGGGCACGAACTCAGTGCACCAGGGGAGTACAACGAAATTTTGACCAATCTGCTGGGCCACAACTCGCTCATGCTGCTGAGTGGGGCGCAGCACCGGCAGCGGCGGCAGCTGGTTATGCCGCCCTTCCACGGTGAGCGGCTGAAGGTCTACGGCGAATTAATTCGCACCGTTACTCGCAGGGCGATCGCCCAGTTGACCCCAGGAGCAGGCTTCAAAGCCAGGGAGCTGACCCAAAAAATCTCGATGCAGGTTATCTTGCAGGCGGTGTTTGGGCTGCGCCAAGGGGAGCGCTGTCAGCACCTAGGAGAACTGCTGGCCCAGCGGCTTGATATGTCAAGTGGCCTGCTGGGATCGGCCCTGATGTTTGTGCCGCTGCTGCGCGGCGACTACGGCCCCTGGAGCCCCGGCCACCAACTCAAAATGTTGGCAGAACAAATTGACGACCTAATTTTTAGCGAAATTCGGGACTGTCGGGCTAACCCCGACCCCGATCGCAGCGACATTCTCTCCCTGCTGCTGGCGGCCCGCGACGCCGAGGGCCAGGGTTTGAGTGACCAAGAACTGCGGGATGAGCTGATGACTCTGCTGGTAGCCGGTCACGAAACCACCGCCACCGCCATTGCCTGGAGCCTGTACTGGGTGCACCACCTGCCCGAGGTCGGCGCGCAACTGCGGCAAGAACTGAAGACAGCAGGCTCAGTCGATCCAGTTGCCCTCACCAAACTGCCCTACCTCAGCGCCGTGTGCAACGAGACCCTGCGAATTTATCCGGTGGGTATGCTGACCTTTCCGCGCCGAGTCGAGCAGCCGATTACCCTTCAAGGCTACGACTTCAACCGCGGCGACGTGCTGGTGGGGGCAATCTACCTACTGCACCGTCGGCCCGACCTCTACCCCGACCCCGACCAGTTTCGCCCCCAGCGGTTTTTAGAACGCCAGTATGGACCGTTTGAATTTATGCCCTTTGGGGCCGGGGCGCGCCGCTGCGTAGGGGCGGCCCTAGCTATGTATGAGATGACGATTGTGCTGGCAACTCTGTTGCAGGAGTGCGATCTGTCTCTGGCCAGCGATCGCCCCGTAATGCCCCAGCGTCGGGGCATCACCCTTAGCATGAAGGGCGGGGTCGATATGGTTTACCGAGGTCGGCAGGCTCTGCCCGAACTGGTAGAAGTTTAGCGCTGAAGGCCGCCTTTCTCGCCCTACGCTACCATTACTTTTTGATTGCTCATCTTTTAAGCAGGCTCAAAAAAAGCCCCTGCTCCAATGAAAGAGCAGAGGCCTAAATTTAGGCGGAGATTTCCAGCAAAGCCCCAGCTTTAAATTAGCGATCGCAGTTGCTGTAGGGTGGGCAATGCCCACCCTTGGAAAATATCTTTTCCAGACAGCTCCAACCCCCGCTACGCCGCCACCGGTTCAACCGAGTTGAGGGTGACAACCAGATCGTTAAAGTCGTTGTCGCTCAGGTCTTCAAAGCCCCAGACATTACCCTGTCGCTGAATGCGCCCAGCACCCAGAGCGCCATCTTCGATGGTGGCGAGGTTGGTCAGGCTACCGTCGATCAGCAGCGCTGGGGCGTAGTAGGTGCCACCGGTCAGGGTCAGGCTGGTATCGGCAGAAACATTGTTGCCCACAAACAGCTCAGCATCGAGCAGATTGGCCGCAACAGCGTCTTCGTAGCCTGCCTGACCAGGGCGCAGGCCACCAACACGACCCTGGGCATCGGTCTCGTAGAATCGGAGCACGTTGTCGAAGGCGGCTTCGCGCTCAACCGTTACATTCACCAAGACCTCCCCATCAAACCCGGTCAGGTCGATTAGCTCATCAAAAGGTGCGTCAAAGGCCTCATTGCCAAACAGGGTGCGGTACATCATCTCGTAGATGAAGGTGTTGTCGAGGGTAGAGGGCAGCAGATCGGCATTGAGGCCGTAAGCCTTTGAGACGATGCTGCCGGGGAAGTCGGGGGTGCCCACCCAGGCCACACCAAAGTTGCCCATAGGGCCATCAATGCTGTCCATCGTTGGAAAAGCATCCCAGGGGAACTCCACACTGCCGGTGCTGCCGGTAGCGCCATCTAGAAAGACAGGGGTACCTGCCTCGGTGGTGGGGTTGGCATAGATGAACGGTACCTCAGTTTCCTCTGCACCCAGAGCCGGTTCTGAGATGGCGTTACCCGACGGGCGGGTGTAAGGGGCAAACTGGAACACCTGCAGACCACCGGCATCGCTATCGGCAGCGGTGACTACCAGAGTATTGGGGTCAACGTTATCGACGTAGTCCATGGCGACGCCAATGGCGGCATCGGCCCGGCGCACGGCTTCGATAGTACCTGCCGCATTGTTGCTGTTGCCGAAGTTGTCGGTGCCCTCTTCCTCAAGCACCACAAAGAACCCATCGGGATCGTTAGACACCAGCTTGAGGGTGGCATCCAGCATTTCGGCAACGGTGGGAGCGGTTGCTACGTAGAGAGGCAGGGGAGAATCCGTATTCAGCCCCAGATCTTCTTCGGTGGTAGCGTCAAAGGTGGCATCAGCGGCAAAGACACCCAGCAGCTTTTCGGGAGGATTGCCGCCATTAACGACCTCATTCATCTGATCTTCGGTGTACACCACGGTGTAACCCAGGGATTCCGCCAGTTCAATCAGGTTTGTGGTAGGGCGACGCTCGGGGCGCGTTTCTGCTGCGCTCATTTCTGCGTCTACGTGGAACCCGGTTTCACCGATGGGCAGCATGTACAGCTCGCCACCGCCCATGATGACATTGGTGCCAGAGCGAATGGTCTGCTCGATGATTTCGGCGTACTTGTCGCGGGCGCGGATGTCGTCACCGTCGCGGTTGGTGGTTTCGGCGGCAAAGGCGGCGGTGCCCGGTTCAGCCATTTGGCCCGACTGAATCAGCGCGGTGGCTTTGCCTGCATCGATCGCCTCTTCTAGAATGGTCTTGCCCACCTTGCCAGAAGCCGGTACCACAACGGAGTTGTCTTCTTCCAAACCAAAGGACTCGTTGAAAACCTTGACCCCGTTAGCGTGGGTAACGGCCCCAGCGTTGGAGGTGCCGGTCAGCTGGTTTTCCATGTGGCCCAGGTATACCCCGGCGTTAGACATTTTGTCCCAGTTGAGGCGACCGTCTGGCCCCTGATCGATGTTGCGCAGCGCCATGTAGTGAGAGGGGCTGGTGCCATCGGGGTGAATAAAGATGACGTTGCCAGTCTCAGCAGTGGGGGCAGGCGCAACCTTAATTTCGTCAGGGATGCGAGACTCAAGTTCTACGTCGAACAGAGTTTCGTACATCAACTCGTAGATGCCGGTGTTGTCGACGGTGGCGGGCAGCTTGTCGGCGTTGAGGCCCTCAGCCTTAGAGACAATCGAGCCAGGAAAGTCAGGAGTGCCGGCCCAGCCCACCGCAAAGTTGAAGACGTCGCCATTGGCATCGGGAGCGGCTACAAAGGGCAGCGTGCCCACCCCACCGACGCCATCTAGGGGCACCGGACGGTCTTCGAGGGTGGGGTTGTTGTTGATGGTGCCTACGGGTTCCCCTGCATCAACGGGGTCGCGCACTTGCAGACCACCAGCATCGCTGTCGGCAGCGGTGATAATCAGGGTGTTTTCGTAGCGGCTGAGAAAGTCTTGAGCCACGCCGATCGCCGCATCGGCCCGCCGCACCCCTTCAATGGTGCCAGCGGCGTTGTTGTTGTTGCCAAAGTTATCGGAGCCTTCTTCTTCAACGATCGCGATTGAGCCATTCTCAAAGTTGGGGTGAGCCTCCATCAGCTGTTGGGTGACCTCCAGCATTTCGGCGAGAGTTGGCGCAGTCTCTAGGTAGAGGGGCAAACCACGCTCAGCCAGCACTTCTTCGGGGCGATCGTTGAAGGTGTGCACCGGGGCGAAAACGCCGAGAACCTTTTGGGGCAATGCGGACTGCTCTAGCAGGGCGTAAAGTTGCTCGCGGTTGTACACCACGGTGTAACCCAAGGATTCAGCCAGTTCGATCAAGTTCTCGGAGGGGCGACGAATCGCGTCACTGGCGATCGCATCGTATTCTTCAGCGGTGCCGTGGAAGCCCTCGGTGCCCACGGGCAGCAGGGTCACCTCACCCCCCGCCAGAATGAAATCAACGCCGGAAGTAATCACCTGACGGGCAATCTCGGCGGTTTGGCTCCGGGGCACAATGGTGCGACCATCGACCTCAACGTTGCCAGTCTTAGCCACAAAAGCGGCGGTACCCGGCTCAAAAATTGCGCCCGACTGCACCAGCGCCGTCACTTTGCCCGCATCCCGCGCTTCTTCTACGATAGTTTTGCCCACAGCACCCGAGAGCGCAGTGACGTCTGAGCCATCTTGCTCTAGCCCAAAGGACTCGGCATAGACCTTGGCACCCGTAGCGTGGGTCACTGCGCCACCGTTAGAGGTGCCGCCCAGCTGGTCTTCCATGTGGCCGAGGTAAACCGCTGCTTGGTCTAAATTGTCCCAATTGAGCCGCCCGTCTGGCCCTTGATCGACAAAACGCGCTGCGGCGTAGTGCGACGGGCTAGCCCCGTCAGGGTGGATAAAAATAACGTGATTATTCGCCATTGGTAAAGCTCCTTACAGATTGAATCCCTAAGCGCGAACATACTGAAAGCCAAGACTTGCTCCCCTCAAGCTCGTCATCGTTAAGTCGTCCACAGCGCTCCAATCAAAAGTCGGGTTGCAGTCAGTAAAAAGCTGCGCTCCATCGCCTGAAAATACTGACCAATCAGCGATAGCGATCAAGAGAGTTAACAAGATAAAAGCGCAACGTTCCTCAGAAAAAGCTGCTGAGTTAAAGAGGGGCTAAGAGGAACAGTTTTTGG
>DASQNN010000525.1:0-4116 GCA_035644955.1 Nodosilinea sp.
TAACGGCCCGGCAGGTGCGCGAAATTCTCCAGGCCACTGCCGACAAAATCGTCGATCGCAACCCCGACCCCCAGCTCGGTCTACAGTACGGCACCTACGATGCCAACGGCCACTCCCAGTGGTTTGGCTACGGCAAGGTCAATGCGGCGGCGGCGGTGCGAGAAGCCCAGCGGCGAGCCTTTGGGGGGCGGCAGGTGGGGCGAGTGGTGCGCCAGCAAAATCAAACCCCGGTGGCGATACCCGACAATCAGCTCGGTGGCGTGGACAGTAGCCTGGCTATATCAACGACTGGAACGGTTGCCGATATCCAGGTAGAGGTCAGCCTCGACCACTCGTTTTTAGGCGATATCAGCCTTACCCTGATCGCCCCCAGCGGCGCGACGGTGCTGCTTCAGGGCCGCACCCTGGGCCGCCAAACGGAGCTGCGCACCACCTATAGCCTGGAGTCAACCCCGGTGCTCATGCGGATGATTGGCCAGGCCGCTCAGGGCACCTGGCGGTTGCGGGTGGTGGACCATGCCCCTGGGGCGACGGGCAGTCTGCGGAACTGGGGGCTTGGTTTGGGAGTAAATGGGTAAGGAAGTATCGCCGCTATAGGGGCAAACGCCGTTTGCCCCTATAGCGGCGAGGACTAGAGACCAGAGCCCCGGAGCAAGCTGAGGCCAGCTTTGACCGCCTCGTAGCCAAAGGTCAAAATCAGCGTGGTGAGAATGCCGCCCAAGAGGCACAGCACCAGCCCCCCCAGGCTGATGGCGCCATCGTCGTCGAGGAGACCAAAGCCGGTGACAAAAATGCCCATGGCGGGCAGGGTATTGGTGCCTGGAATGGGGATCATCATAGAAATAGACATCAGCGCGATCGCAAGGCCGAGCACAGTCCGTCCCGGCAGGCTGGTGCAGACGGGCGTCATGCGAGGGCGCGAAACCGCCTCCAGTCGCCGCAGCCAGGGCGAGCCAGCCTTGACCATTTTTTGCACGGAAACCAGGTCAAACTGCTTGTGGTTCCAGCTTTCCGGCATCCAGGGGCGGGTGCGGCCGGCAATGAGCTGCACCGCCAGCAGAAACATGACAATGCCAAAGGGGGTTGAGTAGCCTGGGGCAGGCACAGGCAGCGCCGAGGGCAGGGCCAGCAGCACAAATAAAAACCCAAAGGTGCGTTCTCCGGCCAGGGTCAAAATTTCTTTGAGCGTGACCTGGGACGTGGTGATGTCTTCAAAAAAATAGCGGTTTAATTCTGTAGAAAGACGGGCCATAAAAGGTTCTATAGGGTGATAAATAGTGGGGCAAAGGCGCCCCTAGTCGAAGCCAGACGTTGGTTTTGCAGTTGATCCTACAGGCATCTTTATGAATACCTAAAAGCGATCGCAGGGGAAGGGGGCGATCGCTCTATGGTGCTAACAATAGCAAATTCGGCCCTGACCCTAGCCAGGGTGCGGTGGGGATTTACACCAGCTTTGCAGAGCCGTGGCAGAACCACCGGTTTTAGCACTGTTATCAGTGGTTGACCAACACGTGGTCCTGCAAAAACTGAAGCAGCCGTTGCTCAAACTCGTCGCCAGCCCACTGGGGGAGGTCGTTGTGATCGGCATTGGGTACCAGCCATAGGGCTTTTGGCCCGCCGCTAGCCTGGTAAAGCATCTCACTCATGAAGGCCGGTACCGAGGCATCAGCCAGGCCGTGCAGGTACAGCGTAGGTACTTTTAGACGGCTGACCTTGGCCAACGAGTCAAACCGCTGGTTGAGCAGCTGGCTGACCGGAAACCAGCGGTTGTACTGGGACAGGGTGGCCATGTCCTTCATCGACGTGAACGAGGCTTCTACCGCCAGACCCGCCAAGTGGGGAATATGGCTGGCCAGTTCAATGCCAATGGCTCCGCCCAGGGAATGGCCATAAATAACCAGATGGTGGGGCGCAACCCGTTTCTCATGCTGCAAAAACTGCCAGGCCGCCAGAGCATCTTCGTAGAGCCTCTGTTCGCTGGGAAACGGTCCAGAGCTAAGCCCAAAGCCTCGGTAGTCAACGGCTAGCACCGAGGCACCGAGCGATCGCAGCTGCATTGCCTTCCCCAAGTTGCTGGAGATATTGCCGGCATTGCCGTGGAGGTACAAAATTGTTAGCTCGTTGTCGTGATCGGCTGGCAACCACCAGCCGTGCAGCTTTCCCCCCAGGGCCGAGTCCACCGGCATCCACACATCTTTGTAGGCCAGGCCAAAGGCGCTGGGGGTAGTCTCTAGGGCAGGACTGGGCAAATACATCAACCGCCGCTGCGCAAACCACAGCCACCCACACAGCAAAAGATAGACAACCCCTGCAATACCCAGAACGCCGACAAGAAGTTTGAGCATGGAGATGGAAGAGGGAGGGTAGAGAGTGGGTAGGTAGATGAACCGGTGAAGAACAGGAGCTAGGAGCAACGCCAGGAACACCTAAATGTTTGCTATTTATTATGGGGGATTTGCTCTACTTGCCCATGCTCCTCTGTGACGATTTTTCAGTAGCTACAGGTCTAGATCAACAACTCTTGAGATAGAAGCCCTCTGAGCTGGGCTACCCGACCTGTCCCAAGGCCAAAACTAGATAGTTTCAGATCTAAACCGTCCCTACTCTCTCGCCTAGCTCACTGGTCTCACCGACCTCACCTGCGTTCCCCTGCCCCCTCTTTACCCCGGCACCCGCCTGTGCCACTCCGTCGCCTGCTCGTAGGCATAGCCCACTTCAAACAGCAGGTCTTCTCGTAGAGCATTGCCGATCAGCTGTAGGCCAATGGGTAGGCCCTGGTCATCAAAACCGCAGGGCAGGCTCAGCCCCGGCAGACCGGCCAGGTTGACTGGAATCGTCATCAAGTCAGTCAAGTACATGCTGAGCGGGTCGTCCACTTTTTCCCCCGCTTTAAAGGCAGTCGTGGGGGCGGTGGGGCAGACCAGCACATCCACCTGGCCAAAGGCAGCCTCAAAGTCCTGTTTGATCAGGGTGCGCACCTTTTGAGCCTTGAGGTAGTAGGCGTCGTAGTAGCCCGCCGACAGGGCGTAGGTGCCAATCATAATTCGCCGCTTGACCTCGGCCCCAAAGCCCTCGGCGCGGGTTTTGGTGTACATCGACATGAGGCTGTCGTTGTTGTTGCGGGTACCGTACTTGACTCCGTCATAGCGGGCCAGGTTTGACGACGCCTCTGAGGGAGCAATGATGTAGTAGGTGGGCAGGCCGTAGGGAAATCGGGGGCAGGAGATTTCTTGAATCTCGGCGCCGAGCTCTTTTAGCTGCTGAATGGCGGTTTCGGTAGCGGCTCTGACGGCGGGGTCGATGCCCTCGGCGGCAAAGGTTTCGGTGATGATGCCCACTTTGCGACCCTTGAGGTTGGTCTTGAGGCACTGGCTGTAGTCGGGAACGGGCATATCCAAACTAGTGGAGTCGCGGGGATCGTGGCCGGCAATACCCTGGAGCAGCAGAGCAGCATCTTCTACCGTGCGGGTCAGCGGGCCGATCTGATCTAAGGACGAAGCGTAGGCCACCAGGCCAAAGCGGGATACCAGCCCGTAGGTGGGCTTCAGCCCGACCACACCACAAAAAGAGGCGGGCTGACGAATGGAACCACCGGTGTCAGACCCTAGGGCCACAGCGCATTCCCCGGCGGCTACGGCGGCGGCAGACCCCCCGGAAGATCCGCCCGGCACGCGGGTCACATCCCAGGGGTTGCCGGTAATTTGGTAGGCAGAGTTTTCGGTAGAGCTGCCCATGGCGAACTCATCGAGGTTGGTTTTGCCCAGGGCGATCGCCCCCGCATCCCGCAGCTTGCCCGTCACCGTTGACTCGTAGGGCGGCACGAAGTTCTCCAGAATCTTCGACCCGCAGGTGGTGCGCACGCCCTGGGTGCAGAGGTTGTCTTTGAGCGCGATGGGAATGCCGGTCAGCATGCCAATGTCTTCCCCGGCAGCAATGCGGGCATCCACCTGGGCTGCCTGGGCCAGGGCCTGGTCGCCGGTGATGGTCAGGTAGCTGCGAATTTGGGGTTCCAGGGCTGCAATTTGGTCGAGGTAACCCTGGGTGATCTCTACCGCAGAGCGTTCTTTGCTGACCAACTGTTGATGCAGAGCGCGGATGACAGACATGGGACTCCTT
>DASQNN010000526.1:0-14994 GCA_035644955.1 Nodosilinea sp.
GGGCAGCTGGCCTTCACGCTGGCCAGTTCTGGGGCCTCTAGAAAGGCGGGGGATTTGACCAGCCAAAAATCGACCGACTGCTCCTGCTCCTGGTAGTAGCGGCGGCGTTCTTTGAGCACTTCCTCCAGGGGTTCTTCTTCGAGCAAAAACTTTTGGCTGGCGACGGCATAGTAGTAGGTGGTCATGGGGGTTCTCCTTTGCTGTGCAGGGTTTGAGGGACAGGTGTCAGGTGTAGGGTTTCAGTTTTCAGGCTTGGCCTTAGACCTAAAACCTGACACCTTGTACCTAACTCATGCTTGGATGAGCGCTTTCATCTCGCGAACGGCGCGCTCTAGGCCGACTAGGGCGGCGCGGCTGATAATGCTGTGGCCAATGTTGAGCTCTTCCATGCCCGCAATGCGGGCCACGGGGGTGGTGTTCCAGTAGGTGAGGCCGTGGCCCGCATTGACTCGCAGGCCCAGGGCGATCGCCTGGGCGGTGCCCTGGGCTAGAATGTCGAGCTCGCGATCGCGAGCGTCTTCCTGGCTGGCCTCGGCGTAGGGGCCAGTGTGCAGCTCGATGAACTTGGCCCCGACCTGGGCCGAAGCCTCGATCTGGTCGGCGGCGGCATCAATAAACAGGCTGACTGGAATGCCCGCTCCCTGAAGGGTGCTGACCACAGATTTGATCCGGTCTACCTGCCCCGCCACGTCGAGGCCGCCCTCGGTGGTCACTTCCTCGCGCCGCTCGGGCACCAGGGTGATGTAGTCGGGCTTCACCTCCAGGGCGATTGCCACCATGTCGTCGGTGGCGGCCATCTCCAAATTCAGGTGGGTGCGCACGGTTTGCCGCAGCAGATGCACGTCCCGATCCTGCATGTGGCGACGGTCTTCCCGCAGGTGCACGGTAATGCCGTCGGCACCAGCTAACTCGGCCAGCACCGCCGCTGCCACCGGGTCGGGTTCTACGGTGCGGCGGGCCTGGCGCAGGGTGGCAATGTGGTCAATGTTGACTCCCAGGGTAGGCAAGCGATCGCTCCCAAACAGCTACAAAATCTACCGATCCTGATCCTACCCTATGGGCTTGCCCCACTAAAGACCGATTAAAAGTCGATGGAGCGAATCAGCGGTGGCGGATCGGCGGCAGCGATCGGCAGAGGAGGCCCTGATAGAGCACCTGAGGCCGTTGCAGCGGCGCTATCGGCCCCGTTGACAATTGCGCCCAGCACCGGCAGGTCATCGTGCTCTAGGAGCTGCTCTAGCAGCGCCTCTAGCACGGCCTTGTCGGTGTAGCCGGGGCGGGTGACCAGCAGCAGGCCATCGCTGGCGGCCCCCAGCAGCAGGGCGTCGTTGCTGCGGCCCAGGGGCGGCGCGTCGATCAGCACCAAATCAAAGCGGGCTCGGGCATCGGCCAAAAACTGCCCCATCTCGCTCGACTCAAGCACTGCCGCCGGGTGGGGCTGGGGGCCAGGGCTGGGGGCCAGGTAGAGGTTTTCTACCCAGGGGGCCAGCTGAATCGGTGACTGCTGGCGGCCGGCGTAGTAGTGCAGGGGTTCGGCGATCGCCGCCGGGTCTAGCGTTACCCCCAGCCGGTGGCCGCAGGAGGGCTGGCGCAGGTCAGCCTCAACAATTAGGGTGCGACGCCCAGCCCGGGCGGCGGCAATGCCCAGGTTAAAGGCGCTGGTGGTTTTGCCCTCCCCAGCCCGACTGCTGACCACCAGCACCACCCGCGGCGGTGCGCCTACCTCAGACGGGCTGCCCGTCCGGCGCAGACTGCTGCGCAGCCGCTCATAGATATCCAGGCTCGGGGTTTGGGGCTGGTAGAGCATGGGCCAGCCCTGGGCCGTGGCCGCCAGGGTGGGCACCAGGCCCAGCACCGGCACATCCTGGTCGGCCAGAATGCCCTGAATGTCTTCGGCGGTGCGGGCGGTGCTGTCGAGCAGATCGAGCAGAAAGGCCACGGCCCCAGCGGCGACCACCCCCAGCAGTCCGCCCACGGCCATTACGGCCACGGGGTTGGGCGGCAGGTCGGCCTGCACCACGACCGTGGGGGGCTCGGCCACGGTGAGGCTGCTGACGGTTTCAGCCTCGGCGGCTTCGGCATCGATGCGCTTGGCCTGAATTTGGTCGTAGAGGGCCTGGTTGAGGGCCACCCGCTGGGCCAGGCGATCGCGCTCCAGCTGCTTGTTGGGCAGGCTTGAGTACTGCTGCCGCAGCTGGCCATCGGCCTGGCCAAGCACCTGCTGCTGGCTGGCCAGGGCGGCCCGCTCGGCGCTGAGGGTCACCAACTGGTTGGCCAGGGCGGCGCGGGCCGGGTCAAGGGCGCTGTTTTGGCGCACGTCGCTAACGCTGGGCAGCGCCGCCAGGCCTGAGCCACCCACCACTTCCTGGGCGCGCTCCGCCAGCAGGGCGTTGTAGGCGGTCAGGTTTTGGTTCAGGTCTTGAATGGTGGGGTGCGACTCGCGCAGGGTGGGCGACAGCAGCCGCAGCTGGGTCTCGGTTTCTAGAATCTGCGATCGCAGCTGAGCAATAATGGGGTCGGCGCTCAGGGCCGAGGCGGTAAACGCCTGCCCCGGCGACAGCCCCAGCTGCTGCTGCAGGCTCTGAATCTGTGAGTCGAGCCCCGCCAGGGCAATCTGGTTTTGGCGCTGCTGCTGCTGCCCCCCCGAAATTGCCCCCAGCAGGCTGCCGTCGAGGGCCGCCTGAATGGCGGGGCCTTCGGTGCGATCGTAGGTCTCTAGGGCCTGCTCGGCGGCGCGCAGGTCAGCCTCTACGGTGGGCAGGCGCTCGTCTAAAGCGGTTCCAATGGCCCGCAGCCGCGCCCGGTTGGTCACCCGACTCAGCTCGACCATCGCCTCAAACATCAGGTTCAGCACCAGCTGGGCCTGGTCCTCGCTGGCTCCCCGAAAAGCCACCGACACCCGCTGCACCTGGTTTTCTTCACCCTCCAGCCTGACCGTGGTGCGATCGCGCAGGGTGTCGGGCTCTATCGCCACCCCCCGCCGCTCCAGCTCCTGGGCCACCTGCTGAAGCAGCACGTCGGCCAGTAAAAACTGCTCCGAGATAATGCCCTGCCCCCGCTGCTGCACTTCGGTGCCGGTGGTGGTCAGGGCCACCACCGGCGCATTTTGCACCAGCACCCCCTCAGCCCGGTACTGGGGCGGCGGCGGCGGCTGCATCGCCACCACCGCCGAAATGCCCAAAATTCCCAGCAGGGTAGCCAGACTAGGGCACTTGTAGCGATTTAGGGCCAGCAGATAGCGTTTGACAAAGGGAGAGGCCATCGCCGTTTTTCCTGGGGCCGACTAGGGCCTAAAGAGTGAATCCGCCGCGTTGGTCAGCGAGTCGAAAAAGAGCAAAAAGCCCAGCACGTCGCGAAAGGGTTGGGTAAAGGTGTTGAGGGCATAGCTGACCCGGGCCAGCAGGTTGCGATCGACAACCAGGATATCGTTCTCCTGGAGAGGAATGTTCTGGCTCAAATCGCCCCTTACCGCCGCCGCGGCGTCCACCATAATCGTATCGGCAGATCCGGTTTCGGGATTAAACCGCAGCACCGCAATGCGGTTATAGGCCGCCACGTCGGGGTTGACCCCCGCCACCGCCAGCGCATCCAAGAAGCGGCTGCCGTTGCGCAGGCTAATGGCCCCAAAGCGAGCTTCAATCCCCCTGGCCCCGGCGGCCCGGTTGAGCACGCGCACGGTAATCTCGGGCCGAGCCAGGGTCGAGGTGGCCACCAAGTCGCGATCGTAGCTCTCCACATCCTCGGGGGCCAGGCGGGGCACAGTGATCACGTCGCCGTCCTGCAGCTGCACCTGAGGAATCGGTTCTCCCTGCACCAGGGGGGTAAATAGATCCACCGTGCGCGACAGCAGGGTGCCATCCTGCAGGGGTCGAACGATCTGGACCACACGCAGGTCGGCTAAGGTCGTTGAGCCCCCCGCCGTCAGCAGCGCCACCGCCAGCTGCGGAGCCTGAAGCGGATACAGCCCAGGTCGCGGCACTTCCCCCACCACCGTCACTTCCACCGGGCGCTGGGTGGTGAGAATCAGCGACACATCGGGGTTGACCACGTATTGGTCGTAGAGGCGGTAAAGAGTATCGCGGGCCTGGTCTAGGGTAAGCCCGCTGAGGTTGAGGGTACCCGCCAGGGGCACCACTACGTTGCCCTGAATATCGAGGGTGGCCGGAAAGCTCAGGTCTGGAAACCGCTGCACCCCCACAAAAATGCCGTCTCCTGGTCCCAGGCGGTAGTTGTCAAAGCCGGCGTTCTCAACCCCGGCACCGGATGTGGAGGGCCGTACTCTGCGGGGCACGTTCTGAGGGCCAGCGTTCTGAGGGCCAGCGTTCTGAGGAACCGGCGTTAGGGGCAGCGGGGCCTGGGCTAGGGCGGGTAAGGTCACAAGCCCCACGACTAAGCTCGTCAGACTACCCCACAACCCCCATGGGCAAACTGCTGCCCCAGTACACCGGGTTAAACCACAAAAAACCATAGCCTCAACGGAAGTAGATCCTTCCACGGGTGACCCCCCCATATTGCCCCATATTTCTGGCGGCGAGACAGAGGGTTAGCCGCGACCTGACCACAAACGGGGAAAACTGGGCATGTTGAGGGTGGTGTTGCCGTAGAAAAGCGTTATTACCTAGACGCCCGTGAGTTTGCAAAAGCTTCACGAGTTAGCTGTAAATCTGAAATTTCAGCAATATCCGTCCATGTCACTGCACCCACGGAGTTCAGGCGTATAGTCTGTACAGCAGTTAGAGGTATGGTTAGCCCCATACTGGCCAGGCCCTAACCGGGTTGATTTTATAATTCAAACGTATTGCTATGGTTAGCTTTAGCTCGATCGCTATAGGTAGTTTTAATGGGTAAATCTTTAAAGGCCGCCGTTATTGGTACCGGCGTTATTTCTAAACAGCATTTAAGTTTCTTAGACAGCTCTGACTCCAGTGAGCTGGTGGGTGTATGCGATCTCTCGACGGCGGCCGCTCAGTATGCCGCCGAGAAGTTTCATGCGCACCACGCCTTCACCAACTACCAGACCATGCTGGCGGAAACCAAGCCCGACGTGGTGCACATTCTGACACCGCCCAACACCCACCAAAAGCTGGTCACCGACTGCCTCAACGCCAATGCCCACGTCATTTGCGAGAAGCCCATCACGCCCGCTTACCAAGACTTCAAGGCGCTTTGGGAACTGGCCCAAGAGAAGCGTTTACACCTGGTTGAGAACCACAACTACCGCTTCAACGAGGGCATTCTCAAAATTGAAGAGATGGTGCAAAACGGTACCCTGGGCGATGTGCAGGAGGTCGAAGTGCGAGTGGCCCTGGGCTACCGCGAAGAGGGCGGTCGCTTTGCCGATCGCAATCTGCCCAACCCGGTGCACAATCTGCCCGCTGGCGTTGTGCACGATGTGATTACCCACATGTGCTACCTGCTGCTGCGGTTTATGCCCGAAGTCGAGCGGGTTGCTGCCGCCTGGAGCAACCATGGCGGCGGCGACCTATTTAAGTACGACGACCTCGATGCCCTGCTGCTCAACGGCCAGCAGCACGCCCGGCTGCGGTTTAGCTGCTACACCAAGCCCGAGTGCTTTACCCTGTTTGTGCGGGGCAGCCGGGGCTACGCCGAAACCGACCTGTTTCAGCCCTACCTGCGTACCGTCATTCCCCGGGCCGGCGGCGAGCAGCTGTCACCCCTGGTCAACCACTTCGTCAACGGCTGGGACCTGATGGGGTCTAGCTTCAAAAACTTCCGCAACAAGGTGATGCAGCGCACCGCCTACGAGGGGCTACACCGTCTACTCGACCAAACCTATACCGCCATTCTCAACCACCAGCCGATGCCGGTGAGCTTTGACGACATGGACAAAACCAACCGGCTGATTGAAACCCTACTCGCAGAGGAGAACCGTGTATGAAGCTGTTTATTACTGGAGCATCGGGGTTTTTAGGCAAGTACGTGGTGGCCGAGGCCCTGCGTCAGGGCCACAGCGTCAAGGCGGTGGTGCGCCCCGCCAGCGACAGCTCGCGGCTGGCCTGGGCTAACCATCCGGCGGTGGACCTGGTGCGCTTAGATTTGCGCCAGGGCCGCGGCCTGGCCGAAGCCCTAGCCGATGTCGACTGCGTCATTCACATGGCGGCGGTCAAGGGCGGCGACTTTTACGATCGCTTTGCGGGCACGGTGCTGACCACCGAAAACCTGCTGGGAGCGATGACCACCGCAGGGGTTAACAAGCTGGTGGCCACCAGTACCTTCTCGGTGTACGACTACTTCAAGCCCCCGGCCAAGCGGGTGATTGATGAATCCTTCCCCATTGAGTCTGAGCCTGAGCATCGGGATGCCTACGCCCAAACCAAACTGATTCAAGAAGACATGATGCGGGAGTGGGGCAAAACCCACAGCGCCGCCGTCACCCTGATCCGCCCCGGCATGATCTACGGACGCGAGTCGCTGTGGAACGCCTGCCACGGAGCTGACTTTGGCTCGAAGTGGCTGCTGATTGGCCCCAACGCCCTGATTCCGGTTACCTATGTGGAAAACTGTGCTGAAGCGATTGTGCTGTCGGTCGGCGCCGCCGCCGAGGGCGAGGTGATCAATGTCGTCGACGATAACCTGCCCACCCGTCGCCAGTTCACCCAGGCCCTGGTGAAGCGCACCGACAACCCGCCTCAGGTGATTCCGCTGCCCTGGGCAGTGATGCGTGGGGTCTCCAGCCTGGCCTGGTTTGTGAACCAGCAAATTCTCAAGGGCGAGGCGAGGCTGCCCGGCCTGCTCATCCCCGCTTGCCTGGATGCCCGCCTCAAACCCTTTCGCTACAGCAACGCTAAGGCTAAGTCGGTGCTCAACTGGAGCCCCCGCTACAGCCTGGACGCCGCCCTCGATCGCAGCGTAAGCGACCAGTGCCTGCTGAGCGATATTTTGGCCAAGGCCCCGGCTCACCCCACCCTGGAGCCCGTTGCCCAGGGCTAGAGACCCTGAACCTCGGCTGCGATCGCCGTAGTCCTATGGGTTAGGACATTAACAACGCCATAGAACGTTCGAACGTTGGAACGTCGGGCCGGAAAATGTCTCGATCAAACGGGCTACAGCTATACCTAAAAAAGACCGGGCCTTGAACAAAAGGCCCGGTCTTTTTAGTTTGGTCAGCTTTGGGTAGCGACTCTGCTCTCTCAACCCTGGATTCCGCCATGTGAAATCACCTAGGATTGGAGCAGGCTACTCAACAGCGCCACCACCGCAATGGCCAGGCAGGTGCCCAGGCTGAGGTAGCTGAACCAAATAATCTGATTGGCTTTGCGCTGGGCTTCGGCCAGCACGTGGTTAGCCTGGTTTTTAGCCTCTAGCTCTAGGCGCACCATTTTGGCATCCCACTCCTGGCTGGCGGAGAGGTAGCGGTAGTCGAGGTCGCTGAGGCTTTTGTGGGCAGCCCAGTGCAGGGCATCTTGCAACGCCTGACCCATGAGCAACCGCGAGTCATCTTGAAAATTAGAGGCAACCCAGGCTTGCAGCATGACCGCGTAGGGCCGCTGCTGAGCCAGGCAGTGGTTGACCCAATCGAGGTTGAAGACGGCGGCATAGATGGGGTTGGTGATCTGGAGATAACCGTTGCGGGCGATCGCAAGGCCCGACAGCTTTAGCTCGGCCTGGTCTGGGCTGCCGTCAGCAGGGACAGTATCGGCGGTGAGAATCCGCTGGTGCAGGCTGAGCAAGCGGCCCGATCGCAGCTCGTCGGCCAGGAGGCGATCGCGAATGGTGCGCAGGTGTTCGGGGTCATCCTGGGCTTCCCAGTGGTGGATCAGGCGCGATCGCACTAACGCCTTCACCTGCGTTTCCTCGGCACCTGCCTCGATGGGATGATCTCCGTATACCGTTTGAATCAAATCACAGAGTTTCTGGGTCAAAAAGGGCTGTCCCCCAGTCCAGTGCAGCACCGCCGCCAGCACCTGCTCGGGCCGCTCCGCCAGACCCCTCAAACCCGTCGCCAGGGGGGCGGCCTCAGCCGGCGTAAAGCCCGCCAGGGAAATTGCTCTGCCAAGGTTGAACGGCGTTTGGTGCGCTGCCGCCACCAGGTCGTGGGGGGTGGCCACTCCAAACATGGCCCAGTTGAGGCGGCGGTAGGCGGCGTGCTCAGCCCGCTGGTTGTAGCAAAACCGCACCAGCCCAAAAAAATCTCCGGCGGCAAAGCTCAGCCCCTTCACGCCGTCGATTTCGTCTAAAAAAATAAACAGGGGCTGAGTAGGCTGGAGGGCGAGCAGCACCGTTTCAATCCAGTAGCTCAGTTTTTGCACGGGCGGTAGCGGCCCTAACCCCTGCCACCAGGTGGGCAAGTCAGCTCCATCGGGCAGGTGAAACTTGCGCCCCAGGTCAAAGGCTAGACCCAGGTACCACTGCTCGGGGGTGATCTGCTGACTGCCAATGCGGGTGAGGTCGATCGCCGCGCAGCGCCCCATACCTTCGGTCTCTAGCCGCTGGCGGGTGCGCAGTCGCAGGCTCGACTTGCCCATTTGCCGCGAGGTCAGTACGTAGCACAGCTCGCCCTTGACCAGCGATCGGTAGAGGGTGCGATCGGCCTCTCGCTCTATGTAGGTAGGGTCATCGGCGGCGAGGCTGCCCCCCACCCGGTACTCAACCATAGGCCGAACTCAAGGGCGGGGGCAAAAACGCCAAAAAATACTGGCGGTAGAGCTCGCAACTGGGGGTGGCCAGGTTTTTGCTCAGGGCAACCAGGCCCAGACTTTCGAGGCGGTAAGCGGCGATCGGCTCTAGGGCCACCGGCTCCGCCGACTCGATGACGTGGCGAAAGGCCACCTGCAAGTCAGGGTGGGGGTACAGGGCAGCCAGCAATTCCCGCAGGTGGTCGCTGTAAATGCCCGACTGGGTGGGGGCTTCTTCGATCAGCTGCTCCAGGCTGAGGCTACCCTGAGCCAGGGCGTAGAGCGCCAGCCGCACCAGCCCTGGCCGACAGCTCACCACCTGCAACAGCGACCACAGCTGCTGGGCGCCGTCACTCCCGGCGGCCCAGGGGAGCTGGTGGCGGCAGGCCAAGTCTTGTACCTGGGCCAGGGTAAAGGGGGGCAGCCGCAGGGCCAACCCCACATTAAAAGGTGACTGGTGCAGTTGCAGCGGCACATACACCTCCGTGGCATGGGAGAGAATCCAGCGCACACGGCCCCAGACTTCGATTTCGCGGGCATCTTCGTACCACGATCGCAGCAGCGGCAAAAACTCTGCTGAAAGTCTGGGGTACTGAAACAGCTCGTTGACCTCATCTAGGGCGATCGCCAGCGGCCCATCCACCAGGGGCAAAATGTAGTCTTCGAGGTAGGCCGTGCAGCTGACCTTGCTGCCAATATCGCTGTGCCAGCGGCGCTCTAGGTCAGGCTCTAGACCCAGCTGATAGCCAATGGTGGCGCAAAACCAGCGTAAAAACCGGTCTAGATCGGCAAAAATCTGGCGATCGGCCCGGTGCAGGCTCAGGGTAACGCAGCGGAGGTCGTTGGCTTGGCCATGGGCCACCAGTCGCCGCAGCAGAGAGGTTTTGCCCATCTGGCGCGGGGCCTTGAGGCGAATCAGGCTGCCCGGTTTGAGTAACTCAGCCTTGGCCTGGGTTTCCAGGGGCGGGCGCTCGATGTAAAACTTTGACTGTAGCGGCACTGGCCCATTGGGCAGCTCCCACGCTGGCGGCAGCACGCTGACCTTGGGGAGGTCGGCCAGAGTCGGGGCAGGGCTGTGGCTACGGCCATGGCGCTCTAGCACAGCCCGAATATTGCTTTTAGAGACCTTTTGGTTGAGCGACGCCGACAACGCCTGCCACAGGCGAAACCCCACGTCGCGAATGTAGCTGTGGTCGTAGCCGCAGCTTTCGGCAATTTCTGCATAGGTTTTGCCCTCCCATACCTGGCTAAAAACGGTTTCTTGCAGGTTGCTGAAGGTGCGACCCGGCAGCAGTTGATCTAGCAAGGCTAGAGCTTCGTCGGCGCGCATAGCAGTGGGGAAAGACACTGACGCTATCATAGCGAACCGCCCCACGGCGATTTTGGCGTTTGTCTAGCTTTTGTCTGCCCCGCAGCCGATGGGTTGGCAAGCTCTAACCGACAACTCAATAGACACCATTTTGAGAACTATGGACCAACCATTGGTTGACAGTGTCTGGGCAGGGCTAGATGCCCCGGCGGCGCGTAGGCCCACAGCAGCCTGGCGTGAATACCCAGGTAGTCGAGGCCAGTGTGGGCTGCTCGGGCCATGGTAAAGGTAGGCCGCATCGGCACCGCGACGAAAGCCCCCTGAATTTGGTCAAGACAGTTCATCAAGACCAGCAGCGGTGTAATGGCCGACAGCGCCGTCAGAATCACTCGATGGTTGACACTCAAAGGCGTGCTATGGGCCGGGGCATAGCTTGGGTCACCGCCCTCGGGTCGCGTTGAGTTGAGCGGGCTGAGGGGGGAGTGCAAGGTGGGGTTGCCCATAGCTAGACCAGTGAAATGGCAGGTTGACGACGTGAAACAAGACCCTCGGCCGTCATTCTGAAGGCTCTTGATAAGGTGGCATGGGCACCCCGCACCGAGTCGGGTCGGGTCGATGGTAGGCCTGCCAGTGAGACCTCGATGGATGGGCGCTGCGGGCAAAGGCAATTACATCATTGACGATGCGGTTAAGCCGTTCGGCTTCTTCTAGGGCCAGGGTTAGCCGCTGGCGGGCAATTTGGGGCAGGGGCATATGCTGGCAAAGCCGCAGACCGTTGATGATCACGGTGAGGGGGCTACGCATGTCGTGCACTAGGCCAGCGGTGTTTTCGCCGATTTCGGCCAGGTAGAGCAGGTATTGCTGACTGTGGGCAATGGGCGGTGGGGCGGGGGGCAGGCGCAATTCTGGTTTGAGGGGTGGGCCTAGGGGCGGTGGGGGGATGGGGGGAGTGAGGTGGAGGTGGGGGTGGTTGGGCATGGGGGGGATAGGTAGGGGGTAGGGGGTAGGGGTAGACCTGGGTGTCTATCCTGAATCCTGACTGTGGGGTATTTGGATGGTGGAGAGGGCATCTAAAAGGGCGGTTTGGGTGTGGTCGCCGGAGTAGCGGTGGCCGTTGATAAAAAAGGTAGGGGTATCGACTACGCCACTGGCGCGACCGCTGGCGATGTCGGCCTGGATGCGGCTGACGAAGCGATCGCCCGTTACCTCCCGCAAAAACTGCCTCACATCTAGCCCTAAATCGACGGCGTACTCGACTAGGTAGCCACTGCCCAGGGCCTGCTGGTGGCTGTAAAGATGGTGGTGCATAGGCCAAAATTTGCCCTGACTGGCGGCGGCTTCGGCAGCTTCAGCGGCGTGTTGGGCGTGGGGGTAGACCTCGCTACGGGGAAAGTGACGAAATACAAAGCACATCTGATCGCCCAGGCGATCTAGTAAGCTCAGCAGCAGCGGATAGGCAGCGCCGCAGGTGGGGCATTGGTAGCCGCCATACTGCACCAGGGTCAGGCGGGCGGTAGGTGGCCCCCAGCGGTGGTCGCGGGGGCTAATGGGCTGAGTAAGCTCAGACACAGGGCGCACCATGGCGGGGAGAAAAGGGGTTGGATGCCACTGACTCAAACCGTTTAGATTTCTGAGAGCCTTGATCGAGTAGGCACTGCCCACCCGTCAAACCAGCGCCTTTCGAGATGGTTTTTCGTTAGCGCACATCACTGTCGGGAAAGGCCATGATGCGCCCGGTACCTATGGCAACGACGACATCAAAGGTGGCGCAGTAGGCAAAGGTGGTGTCGGTAGCTTTGTTGTAGAGATTCACCACCATGCCTGCGCCGCCCGGTTGCACCGAGATCGGCTCTAAATCGCCAAAAAAGAAGCGGCGCAATTGATCGCCGCCGCCAAACTGGCCCCGATGCTCTTGCACAAAGGCAACCTGTTGAGGGCCGGTTAGGCCGGTGGCATCGGTTTCTTGAGCGCGGGCGGGGTTAATGGCGGCAATGGAGAGCAGACCGGTGGTGAGCAGGGTGGCGAGCGCCGCTGATCTTCCCCAAGGAAAAAACGCGCTTTTGGTTAAGAAGAGGTTAAGCTTCATAGGGGCTTTCTCTGAAATTTCTGGCGAAAAGTTATTCGTAACTGTAGGGGGGTAGGCTACGCCTGTCGCGTCTCGTAAGACTAAGATTGCCGCTGGTCCTGGGGATAGCGATAGACCTGGCCAAAAGGTCAGGATGAGCCCTGACCTTTTGGCCAGCGGTAGCGTTGTGCCTGCCCTTGACCCTATCGGCCAGCCAACCACCTACCCAATGGGTTAGGTCAAGCCCCCAGCTACGGTTGGGAGAGATAACCCACCTAGGGCGTAGCTACAACTAGAGACGAGCTCTATAGAGTTAGGAGCATTCCCCGATGCCCCTAACCCTAGGACGATGACTATGTTGAGACGAAAGTGGCTACCTTTGATTGCAATGTTGGCTATTGGCTTGGTAGCAGCCAGCGTTTTGCCCAGCCGGGCTGAAGTCATTAACCGAGGCATTGAGGCGAGACCCTACCACGAGGCCCGCCCGGCACCGGCTTTTTTGCAGCCCGATCTCAACATTGTGGTGGGGCAGCCCTCCCCGTCGGAAATTAACCCCTCGTTTTTGGGGCCGGTGCTGCTGATGAAATCGGCCCAGGTTGACCTGGTCAAGGGTACTGCCCAACTGCCGCTGCACAAGGGCAAACTGGCCTCTGGCGAAACGGCGTGGTTTATTCTCACCGATGTCACCGACGAAAACCTGGCTAACCTGCACGGGGTCAACTATTCGCCCAAGCTGGCCTATGGCTACACGGGCCGCAACCAGCGCAATGCCACTCTCCAGCGCGATGGCACTTGGCTGTTCGATCGCGGCCGGGTAGACTTTCAGCCTCGGCTGAGCATTACTCCAGGGCCTGCGACGGCCCCCTTTCCGCCCCAGGCGGCCCAGCCCGGCTCTGTGGGTGACAGTGCCTACACGCCCCTGGTCAAAGTCACCAACGCCACCAAAGATATTCTGTTCAACGCTCCTATGGTGGCCTTTGACCAGAGCGACGAAGCGCTCAACGCCTTTTGCAATGGCAACGCCAACCACGACCTCGTCCATGACAAGGTGGTAGCCATTTGCCCCCGCGACGGCACCGTTACCCTAGAGCTAACCCTGGGGTTTACCTTTAGCAAACCGATTCTCTACCTGTCTACCGAGGCCAATGACCCCACTGTGGCTACCCTTGAAACGGCCACCTACGCCCCGGCCATGGAAGATCTGCCCTTTGCCCAGGAAGACGCCCTACCCGGCGAATCGGCGGAGCGCATCTACGTGTTTGTCAACGGAGCCACGGGGTTGGAGCATCCCCACCGGCAGGGGTTATACAGCGCGCTCACCGACGGGCGCGGCCCGCTCAATGTCTTGGGCGGTATTCCCACTATTAACCTGGACTACAGCCCTCTCTGGCGGATCTTCCCGGCGGTGTGGACTGAGGAGGCGATCGCCCGGGGCTACCGCGCCCGCCTGAGCGATGCTATCCATATCGAAGACATGGGGGCTAAGGGCCACATTCGCTCCCTAGATGGCGGCGACCTTAGAGCGGTCGGGTTTATCGTTAACTGTCCAGTGGTCTATCGAGTCAATTGAGGTTGATTCTGACTGACCTTCCAAGCTCGTTTGTTCCGATGACGTTAGCGCAGCGTAGCGTAGGGTGGGCAATGCCCACCATCAGAGCAAGACTTTCCTGAAATTACCCAAGATCTGGCGCTGAACTGGCGCTGCGGGTAGGCCACTCCAGTTGCCCACCATCTTTGCGATGGTGGGCAACTGGAGTTTAGTGATGGCCATAAACGCGGGTCTGATAGGCCGTTGGAATAGATTAGGTATGATGGAGTCCTAGGATTACTAAATTTCAAGCTTGCCGACCAGGTGTGCTGCAATGTCTGTGACTATCGCTCGCTGGACTCTGGCTGACTACCACCACATGGTGAAAGCGGGCCTATTTGAAGGTCGGCCCATCGAGCTGCTAAACGGGTTAATCGTCGAGATGCCGCCAGAAGGGCCAGAACACGCCGATTCATCTACTCGCTTGATGCCCCTACTTTGGAGTGTGGCCCGGGGGCGTTATCAGGTGAGAGCTGCTAAACCTATCAGCATTCCACCTGGCCATAGCGAGCCGGAGCCGGATATTGCTCTGGTGCGCGATCGCTCCTACCAAAGCGCCCACCCTCACCCTGAGGATATCTTTTTAGTCATTGAGTTTTCTAAAACCAGCTTGGCCAAAGACACTGAAGACAAACCTTTGGTCTACGCCCAGGCCGAAATTGAAGACTATTGGGTGGTAAATTTGCGCGATCGCTGCGTTATTCTCTATCGCAACCCTGCGGAAGGTCGCTACCAATCTGAGCAAACGTTTTTTTCAGGAGAAATTTCTCCCTTAGCGTTTCCCGATGTCACGATCAACGTTTCTCAACTGTTGGCCTAACCATCCCTGAAAAATAGCGATGGCTATTGGGTTTAGGCCACTGACCCTTGGTTGAAAACTGGGGCAGCGCAATGGTGTATAACCATCGTTCAGGGGTATCGGTCATGTCCTAACCGTTCTGGCGATGGCTATACGTGCAAGAGAAGCTACCCCCCGATTTAACCGGGCGAATGCCATAGAGCCTCTGGCTCGACTACGCCTACGCCCCTACGATTTGGCCTTTGGGAATCGGGGTTTTTGTGATTCGGATTTGGTATGAGGCGACCTAGAGCCGCGCCAAACCCCGCTTGAGGGCGATGGTGACGGCCTGGGTGCGATCGCCCGCGCACAACTTATCTAAAATATTGCGCACGTGGAATTTCACCGTACCCTCGGCCACGCGAAGGGCGGCGCTGATATCGCGGTTGGTGTTGCCCTGCACCAGCAGTTGCAGCACCTCTAGCTCGCGATCGGTGAGTTCGGAGCTTTGGAAGCGATCGGTGAGCTTTTGGGCCACTTGAGACATGATGTACTTCTGGCCGCGATGCACCTGGCGCAGGGCGGTGAACAGTTCCTCGCAGGGGGCATCTTTGAGCA
>DASQNN010000527.1:0-3411 GCA_035644955.1 Nodosilinea sp.
TCATGGCGGTGGCAGCCGACGGCGAGCAAAGCCGCAATATTCACATGACCTTTGAGCGCCAGACCCCTGCGCGGCGCACCAATACTAAGGACGAAGCCCAGGAGGAATGGCCGAATACATAGTTGTGGGGCGAATCTAGGACTGGCCGCTGGGGAAAGGTGCAAGGTTTAAGGTCTAGGATTTATGGCTGCCCCTTGAAACAAAACCCCTGAACCTTACACCTCCTAAAGCACCCGCCCGGAAGCACTGCGAGGAAGGTATTGGCCCATACCGGTTTGACCCAGCCACTTGTCGCCATCCACAATGCACTGGCCGCGCAGAAACACTTTTTTCACCCGGCCCGTCACCTCGCGGCCCTCAAACAGCGAGTAATCCACCAGGGAATGGTGGGTGCTAGCGCTGAGAGTGTGGATTTCGTTGGGGTCAAACAGCACCAGGTCGGCGTCGCTGCCGACGGCGATCGTGCCCTTGCGGGGAAACAGGCCAAACATTTTGGCCGGGGCAGTGGCGGTAAGCTGCACAAAACGGTTGAGGTTGATGCGCCCTGCTCTCACCCCGCCGTCGTAGAGCAGGGTCAGCCGTAGCTCGACACCGGGGGCGCCGTTGGGGATGCGGTTGAAGTTGTCGCGACCAAACTGCTTTGACTTGAGAATCCCCAGGGGATTTTCATTCATGCAGAAGGGGCAGTGGTCGGTGGCCACCAGCTGCAAATCGTCGAACTGAAGCCCTCTCCAGAGCGCATGTTGGCAGTCATGATCTCTCAGAGGCGGGGTCATGACATATTTGGCGGCCTCAAAGCCGGGGGCATCGTACTCCGACTCGTCGAGAAATAGGTAGTGGGGGCAGGTTTCGGCAAAGGCGTGGATCCCGCGATCGCGGGCCTCCACCACCGCCTCCAGAGCCTCTTTGGCCGATAGGTGCACAATGTACACCGGCACCTCCGCCAGCTCGGCAATGCGAATGACCCGGTGGGCTGCTTCACCCTCCATCAGGCTGGGGCGGGTGAGCTGGTGGTACTTGGGCGAGGTGTTGCCCTGCTCCAGCGCTTCTTCAATTAGGGCCTGAATCACCACCCCGTTTTCGGCGTGGAGGTTGACCATGCCGCCGTGGTCACCGGTGCGGCGCATGGTTCTGAAGATATCGGCGTCGTCAACCATCAGCACGCCGGGGTAGGCCATGTAGAGCTTAAAGCTAGACACCCCGTCCTGGTTGATCAAGTCGGGCAGTTCCGCTAAAGACCCTGGATTAACATCGGTAAGAATGACGTGAAAGGCGTAATCGACGCAGCACTGGGGCTCTGCCGCCGCCAGGCGTCTATCCAAAGCGGCCTTGGGGCTGTCGTTGTGGAACTGCTGGGCAAAGTCAATGATGGTGGTGGTGCCGCCAAAGGCCGCCGACCGGGTGCCGGTTTCAAAGGTGTCGCAGGTGTAGACATCGTTGCCCATGGGGGTTTCCATATGCACGTGGGCATCGATGCCACCGGGCAACACCAGCAGCCCGGTGGCATCGTGGCGCTCCGCATTCTCTACCGAGAGCTGGCGGCCAATGGCCTCAATGCGGCCATCTTGAATGAGAATGTCGCCCTGGTAGTTGTCTACCGCAGTAACAATGCGACCGCCCTGAATGAGTACCGAAGTCATAGCAAGCCTTTTGAAGCGAAAAAACGGCTGGCCTAGCGGCCTGGCTGGCAGTCCCCTAAACCGGGGCGCACAACGTTGCTATGACTATAGTGATCGTCCTAGAGCTTGCCCATTAAATAAATGTGCAATATGGAACTGTGCAAGGTGGTCTTCTTGATGTGTCCTGGGGGCGGTGACGCATCCTCACCCTTTACCGCAGGGCTATTAGTGCAGGGACTCAGCTGTGATAGTGCAGCTCTTCTAGCCAAACGCGCAGTTCGTCGGCAGAGGCGTGGTCAATGGCCATTTGGGTAATGGGGTCGTAGGCGTTCCAAAGGATTTGGCCCGAGGCGTCGCTGGTTTTCCACACCCGAGGTTCTGTGGTGGCGTCTAGGTGGGTCAGGATGTTTTGCCAGAAGGCGCTTAGTTTGGCGGCCAAGCCGGGCGTATTGCCAGAATGGTGGATTGGCCAATAGCTAGTATTCATAAATAAATCTCCTTTTGCGTTTGAAGGGTTTTTCACCCCAACATCACAATAAGTTTCTGTAGCAAAAAGTACAAAAGCTTTCTGTCATGGTTGGCATGAATAACTTTCATAGGGCACCATGGGGGCTTCAGCCCCTGTATAGAATTGTCAAAAGCTGATATTTTCAAAAAAGCGTAGCGTATTATACAAATATCAAGTAAAACGTTCATCTCCCTTGCCCAGCGATGGGTGCATGCCCCTCAGGCACCCTCGGCAAAGAGACGGAAGTAGGGATAATCCCGAAGGAACGCGCCTCACTACGCATCGCTTCTAGGAGGCGACATTATGAAACTTACCTATCGCGGCATTAGCTACGACTCTCCTCAGCCTGCCCTGAGGTTGGGCAAACCCATGGCCACAGGCTACTATCGCGGTGCTCCGGTGGTCTTGAACGCACTGGCCGAACTGCCGGCCCAGCCCGCTGATGATTTGGCCTGGCGGGGTGTGCCCTACCGCAATGGCACTGCGGCGATCGCTGCTCCGGCTGCTCCCATCGAGATTCCTTCTGTTGCGGCCAGCCAGGCTGCTCCAGTGGCAACCTCGGTAGAAACTCCAGCCGCAACTCCAGCAATAAATGCCAACCTGACCCCCACGAGCATTCCTGACCTGGCCAGAAACCTGTTTATTCGCCGCCACCAGCGCAGCCGTCGCCGCGAGCAGGGCATGATGGTGCGGTTGGCCGCTGAAGTTGGCATGTCGGTCGAAGACGCGGCCCACTACGAGAGCCACGTTCAGGGCAAAATGCCCCACGATTTCTCTGGCTACGATCGCGGCTCAGCCGCCATGAGCTAACGCTTAAGACGATACGGCAGAAGGCCCGGTGCTCTGGCACGCCGGGCCATTTTTTTGAACTAGAGCATTAATTTCTCCCCACTCTGCCGGGGTGAGGGGGCGAGCAACGAGGCGGCAGTTAAAGCAGTTTGTGGCGGCCTGGGTGAGCGATGCGATCGCCTCGGACAGCGACAGCCCGTTTTGCACCGCTAGCTGGGCCTGGGTCGGTGGCGACGGCGGCGTGTGAAACACCTGCTGCCACAGCTTGGCATCGAGATTTAACCCTATGGACCCGTGCTGCAATAGGTAGGGGCCACGCCGCAACTGGGCGCTGCCGATAACTTTGTGGCCTTGAGCATCCACTAAATCTGCGCTGGTAGCCAGAGCAAAGCAGTTGGGCGATCGCCCGTAGTCGCGGCTGGGCTGGCCAAAGTCTAGAGCAACCCCCAGCGCTGCCCAGCCCTCAATTAAAAATTGGCACAGCGATCGGTAGAC
>DASQNN010000528.1:0-3704 GCA_035644955.1 Nodosilinea sp.
CTGCTGGGCAAACGAGGCGGGAAAGACAAAAACATCTGCCTCGATGGGCGCCTGAGTCGGTTCGTCTACAATCATTCACGCCTGCATTGGTTAAACCCCACTCTGTTGTAGGGAAAAAGGAGGGTTTAAAATTATGCTTTAAGGTAGATTTTGACTAAAATCTCTGTGTCTTTTTGTTGCGTGCCGCTTAATAAATAGATTAATAGACGCTGATGCACCCGTTTATATAAAGCAGTTTTAACCAGTCCACCAGAGTTAAAGCGCTTTCAGGCCTGGCTAGTGGATGCGCTTAAGCTCAATCCGCAAGGTGCATCTATTAAAGTCTATGGTTTGTCGAGGACGAAATGTTTATGCCTAACAATTCCACGCTTTGGCAGGTTTGGTAACCTGTCCCCTGGGCAACCTAGCGTTGAGGCATTCAGCGCTGGATCGCAACGTCTATGGCACCGACAGTAGACATCATTATTATTGGAGCTGGCATATCGGGACTGGCCGCAGGCTGCTACGCCCAAATGAACGGCTACCGCAGCATTATTTTCGAGGCCAGCGACCTGCCGGGGGGGCTGTGTACCGCGCGATCGCACCAGGGCTACACCTTCGACGGCGGCATTCACTACATCTTTGGCACTGGGCCAGGGCAGCCCTTCTACTCGCTGTGGCAAGAGCTAGGGGCGGTGCCGGGGCTGGAGTTTGTCAACCAGTCTGAGTTTGTGCAGATTCATGGCCCCCAGGGAGACATTCTGCGGGTGCACAGCCAGCCCGACCAGCTGCAAGCGCACTTGCTGGAGCTGGCCCCAGAGGATGCCAAGCTAATCGAAGGATTCTGCAAAGGCGTACGCACCTTCAAAGCCTTTGACCTCTCGATGCTGCAACAAAAGCCTAAGTCACTGATGACGGCGGCAGACTGGGCGCGACTGGGCAAGCAGGTGCTGCCCTTTATGGGCGTGCTGGGCAAGTGGAGCCAGCTCTCGCTGCGCGACTTGGCGGCTCAGGCCAAGTCCCCGTTTTTGCGATCGGCGATGCCCCACATGTTTGCCTGGCCCGATGTGCCGGTAATGGTGGGCATGTCGCTGCTGGCCTATCTGGACAACGGCAACGCCGGGTTTCCGGTGGGGGGTGCGCTGAGCTTTGCTCGCGCCATTGAGCAGCGCTACCTGGCGCTGGGTGGCGAAATCCACTACTCGGCCCCGGTGGAGCGAGTGCTGGTGGAGAACGACCACGCGATGGGAGTTCGCTTGACCTCTAATGAGGAACACCGGGCGAAACGGGTGATTTCCGCCTGTGACGGTCGCCGCACTATCTTTGATTTGCTTAAGGGCGAATATATCAACCGCAGAATCGAGAAGCTCTACGACGGGCATCTGCCGCTGCACTCGCAGTTTCAGGTGCTGCTGGGGGTGGATATGGACTTTGCCCAACAGCCTCCTTGGGTGACGCATTTGCTGGAGGAGCCGGTGGCGATCGCAGGCCAAGACCACTATGAAGTCGGCGTAAAACACTACAGCTTTGACCCATCGCTGGCCCCGCCCGGCAAATCGGTGGTAAGCCTGATGCTGACCACCCACTACCGCGACTGGCAAGCCCGCTCCGGCAACGGCACCCCCAGCCACGATGCCGACCGGTTAATCGATCGCATGGAGGCGTTTTACCCCGGCCTGAGGGCCGCCATAGAATGTATGGCCGTGACCACACCCCTCAGCCTGGAGCAAGCCAGCGGCAATTGGCAGGGGGCCAGCAGCGGCTGGCTGCTGACCAAAGACACCCTACCATTGATGATCAAGGGCGTGCCCAAGCGCCTGCCGGGGCTAGAGCGCTTCTATATGGTGAGCCAATGGACCGAGCCGGGCGGCAGCCTGCCCATTGTGGCGCTGTCGGGGCGCAACATGATGTCTGAAATCTGCCGCGAAGACGGGCGGCCGTTTGAGGCATCTATACCCAGTTAGCAGCCACCCGCTTGAGTTGAACACCTCTTACCCCTCCACCCCCTACCCATTCATCCCTCCACCCCTCACCATTCCCCCGCGGAAGGTTATGAAGTGCGATCGCACATCAAGCTTCGTTGCGTTCCTGCGCCCGCCCCAACCCTTTGCAGGACAATGGAACTGTAGGGTATCGGTTGCAAAGAACCATCCCTACAGGGCTCCTGCACCAGGAGGATCGACCCATGCTGCCCCTTAGGCTCTCCTACCACGACACCCTATATCTCACGACCGAGTTCGGTGTGCTGGGGCTGGTGCTATTCCTTGGCTGGCTAGCACCGCACCTAGAGCAGCACCGGCCTCAGCCCTAGCCCAGGCGTCCGTCAGCTTCAGTTACCGGGAGGACACCCCATGTACCGCAAAATTTTAGTGGCCCTAGACAACAGCCCCACCAGCGCCACGCTGTTTGCCCAAGCCCTTGAGCTGGCCCAGGCCACTGGCGGTTCGCTGCTGCTCGTGCACAGCCTTCAGGAAGACAGCAGCCCTCTACCCATGGCGGCTCAGCTTGACGGCATTTACTGGGCACCGGGCACCGAGCTTGACCTAGAGACCTGGCGGCAAGAGTGGGTGCGCTACGAAACCGCCAGCCTCGATCGGCTGCGGCACCAGGCTGCGATCGCCAACACCGCCGGGGTCACCACCGAATTTCGACAGCTCATCGGTAACCCTGCGGCCGTCATCTGCAAAGCCGCCCAGGAATGGGGGGCCGACCTCATTTTGATTGGCAACCGGGGCCGCACCGGCCTGACCGAACTGGTGCTGGGCAGCGTCAGCAACAACGTTATGCACAATGCCCCCTGCTCGGTGCTGGTAATGAAAGCCGCCGCCCTGAGCCCCGCCGAAACTCCTGCCCCCGCTGGCATTGCCTGAGCCCCCTATTCTCTTAATCTCGGTAGAGCGAAGGAGTTTTCGCCCAGGGCAACCTCTAAAGCTTTGCTCAGGAGAATCGGCTTAACCTCAATGCAAGACCTTCTAACCCCCTGGAGAACCTCGCTCCCAGGGGTTTTTTCGTGTGTTATCCAACGCCTGCTTAGACCAAGCGCCATGCCGCTGGGCAACACCGGCTTTGATTCAACGCCACGCCGAAGTGGGGGCAATTGAGCATTGCCTATTCCTGCGATCGTACAACTGTACGCATTTGTGGATTTTCTGCCTAAAACAAAGCTATAATGGGATCCGAAGCAAGCATCATCTCAAAGAAGATGTAACGATTTGTAAACCTTTTGCCAAATTCCCCTGGGGAAAACTGAGGAAAACACGGGGAAAAGCCTCGTCTTTAAAGGGGATAACATTCTTCGCCATCGCGATATTGCCTTAGCCGCTTCCACGGGTGTGGAAACCCAGGCCATTTGCCCACACCTTTTCCCCAGTGGAGTTAGCAGCGCAGCCTATATCTATGGGGAGCCCTGGCGCTTTTCCCCAGTTTTAACAGGCTCTTCTACTACGACTATCTTTAAAATTTTTCTTCTTCCGGAATGCGGGCATTGCCTAACAGGGTCAGGGGTGACGGTGCCAGAGAAGGGTGATAGGATGGGCACCCAATCGAAAAGTAACGTCTTTCAAAACCTGCAAAACGCTTGCGCCATAAGGGATCCAGCCGCAAAATATTCCTTGAAAAGAGCAGGTTTACCGGGAATCTATTGCAAAGGTGAGATACTGCTAGTACGGAATTAGCCAGGCGTTACAACCAAACGCTCTGAGCCTGTCCTTGCCAACCGCATTATT
>DASQNN010000529.1:0-12076 GCA_035644955.1 Nodosilinea sp.
ATGCAGCGACGGCCGAAGCTCTGCTGACCCTGGCGGAGGAAAATCAGCGGCTTTTACATGTGGAACACATCGAGCTGTTGGGGGGCACCCACCGCGCCTTGAAGGGGCATTTGGAACTGGTGGGTCAGCCCTTCTACGCCCGCTACTGTACCCTGGCCCCCCGCCGCCCCGCTCCCCGCACCTGGATCTACAGCCCCGAGCGGTTTGGTTTTCCCTTGGTGGGGGCGCTGTCGCGACTGCACCGCCTGATCGACTGCTTTGGTCCGGTGGCGCGGGTCTACTGCCAAAACCACTACGGCGGCCTCGTCCCCGGCCCCGAGGGGATGGCCTGCTACACCACCTGTCTCTGCACCGCCCAGCTCACCTTTGCCTCGGGGGTAATTGCTGAGGTGGTTTACGGTAAAGGCGAGGCGCTGTGGGAGGCTGCGCGGCGGCTAGAGGTGACAGGCAGCGAGGGATCGCTCTGCTTTGAGGGCGATCGCGGCACCCTGACCGACGCCCAGGGGACTCGCCCCCTAGAGGTCGGGTCGCGCCGTGGGCTGTTTGCCGCCGACACCGCTCAGGTGATCGGCCACTTGCTGACGGGGCAGGCGCTGTACTGCACTCCAGAGGCCAGTCTATACACGCTGCAGGTGGCTACCGCTGCCCAGCGATCGGCCGCAACGGGGCGAGTGGTGGAAGTGGCACCCCTTTAGGTCTGCACCGTATAGCCTGCCTTCTGAATAGCCTGTAACTGGCCACTGCGTTAACTTTAAACCAATGGTCAAAAGCGCTAATACCCGCTGGAGGCATGCTGACGCAGTTGACAGCAAGGCCAGGGTTGATCAGATGATTTAGTAGCGTTGATGACGGCGGGGCTTCATCCCCCTTGGAATCATAGGTCAGCGAATGGGAGTAACAACTACATGACCGTATGTGAGTACAGGCCCGGTTTAGAAGGCGTACCGGCTACCCAGTCGAGCATTAGCTTTGTGGATGGCCAGGCGGGAATTTTGGAGTATCGCGGCATTCCCATCGAAGAGCTGGCCCAGCGGGGCACGTTTCTGGAAACGGCCTACCTGCTGATTTGGGGTGGTCTGCCCTCAAAAAGCGAGCTAGAGGCCTTTGAATACGAAATTCGCTACCATCGCCGCCTCAAGTACCGCATTCGCGACATGATGAAGTGCTTCCCCGAGAGTGGCCACCCCATGGATGCGCTCCAGGCCTGTGCGGCGGCCCTAGGCCTGTTCTACTCGCGCCGCGCCCTCGACAACCCGGTCTACATTCAACAGGCGGTGGTGCGGCTGCTGGCCAAAATTCCCACCATGGTGGCGGCCTTCCAGCTCATGCGCAAGGGCAACGACCCGGTGCAGCCCCGGGATGACCTCAACTACTCCGCCAACTTTCTCTACATGCTCAATGAGCGCGTGCCCGACCCCCTGGCGGCGCGCATTTTTGACATTTGCCTGACGCTCCATGCCGAGCACACCATCAATGCCTCCACCTTTTCAGCCATGGTGACGGCTTCGACCCTCACTGACCCCTACGCGGTGGTCGCCTCGGCAGTGGGCACCCTGGCGGGGCCGCTCCACGGCGGTGCCAACGAAGAGGTGATTGAAATGCTAGAGCAGATTGGCTCGGTGGAAAACGTGCGCCCCTATGTGGAGCGCTGCATTGCTGAGAAGTCTAAGATCATGGGCTTTGGCCACCGAGTCTACAAGGTTAAAGACCCCCGAGCCACCATTTTGCAGGGGTTGGCGGAGCAGCTGTTTGAAAAGTTTGGCCAGGACGAGTACTACGCGATCGCCCTGGAGATGGAGCAGGCCGTGTCAGAAAAGCTGGGCACAAAGGGTATTTACCCCAACGTCGACTTTTACTCGGGGCTGGTTTACCGCAAGCTGGGCATTCCCACCGATTTGTTTACGCCAATCTTTGCGATCGCCCGGGTGGCTGGCTGGCTGGCCCACTGGAAAGAGCAGCTGGGCGAAAACCGCATCTTTAGGCCCACCCAGATCTACACCGGCCCCCGCAGCCAGGCCTACGTAGACCTGGCCAACCGGCCCCAAATCTGGGATAAGCAGGGATTTTCGGTTTCGTTACCCTCCTGATGGGTCAGACCCCTCTGGGCACCCTCCCCCTAAGCGCAGATTATTGATCTAGTGACGATTTTCAGGAACTCCTGCCCTCTGGCGCTTGCGTCGGGGGGCTTTTGTTTTGGGGGTGTTGAAGAGGCTTAAGGTGCAAGGTAAAGGCCTGCAGGAGCCTGTAAGATCTCAGAGATTTCGAGTGCAGAGTTGTAGGGAAATCCCCTGAGCCTGATACTGTACACCTTCAGCCTCTCGCCCCAGCCCCCACTGCCGTCACCATTCCCTCAATCCCTCCCGCCAGAACTTCCTATGAATCGCTCTCCCCAGCCCCGGTAGATCGGGGAAGATGACGGTAGAATCTAAAAAACTGTTTTTTCCTCGCTAGAGTCAATCGTACCGTTGCTAAGGACTGGCCCATGAACCAAGGAATTGACCTACAGGGTAGTTTCGTCAACGCCCTAGTGGACTTAGGGGTACCCGCTGGGGCCGCTAAGGCTCTGTGGCTGCCGCTGCCAATGGTGGTGATTCTGGTGGGGGCCACGGTGAGCATTTTTGTCACGGTGTGGCTAGAGCGCAAGATCTCAGCCGCCGCCCAGCAGCGCATTGGCCCTGAGTTCGCTGGCCCCCTGGGCACCCTACAGGCCGCTGCCGACGGTATCAAGCTGCTCTTCAAAGAAGACATTACTCCCACTAAGGCCGACCCGCTGCTGTTTACGCTGGGGCCTGCGATCGTGGTCATTCCGGTCTTTTTGTCCTACCTGATTGTGCCCTTTGGCCAAAATCTGGTAATTACCGACCTTGGCGTCGGCATTTTTCTCTGGATTGCCCTCTCCAGCATTGCTCCCATCGGCCTGCTGATGTCGGGCTATTCCTCCAATAACAAGTACTCGCTGCTGGGCGGGCTGCGGGCGGCGGCCCAGTCGATCAGCTACGAAATTCCCATGGCGCTGGCGGTGCTGGCGGTGGTGCTGATGTCAAACAGCCTGAGCACGATCGACATCGTCAACCAGCAGTCGGGCTACGGTATTTTGGGCTGGAACATCTGGCGTCAGCCCGCCGGGTTCCTCATTTTTTGGATTGCGGCTCTGGCGGAGTGCGAGCGTCTGCCCTTTGACCTGCCCGAGGCAGAGGAAGAACTGGTGGCCGGCTACCAGACCGAATACACCGGCATGAAGTTTGGCCTGTTCTACGTCGGCTCCTACGTCAACCTGGTGCTGTCGGCGCTGATTGTGTCCATCCTTTACCTGGGGGGCTGGGAGTTCCCTATCTCGGTGAGCTGGCTGGCTGGCCTGCTGGGGGTTAGCGAAACCACCCCCTGGCTCCAGGTGATTACCGCCTCGGTCGGCATCATGATGACCCTGTTTAAGGCCTACGCCCTGGTCTTTATTGCGGTGCTGCTGCGGTGGACCATGCCCCGCGTTCGCATTGACCAACTGCTGGACTTTGGCTGGAAGTTTTTGCTGCCGGTGGCGCTGGTCAATCTGCTCCTGACCGCTGCGCTCAAGCTCACTTTTCCCGCTGCCTTTGGTGGCTAGCCCAGGAAGGCTGCTTTACCCTGTAGGTAGGTAGTTTTCTCTGCTGGGTCGCTAGCGTTGTTTTGGCGACATCCCACCCATCCCCGTAAACCTCTGGAGGCTTCCCCCATGCTGGGTTTTCTAAAACAAGTCGGCGACTACGCCAAAGAGAGCTTACAGGCGGCCAAATATATTGGCCAGGGGCTGTCTGTAACCTTTGACCACATGAGCCGTCGCCCGGTGACGGTGCAGTACCCCTACGAGAAACTGATCCCCTCAGAACGGTTTCGGGGGCGCATTCACTTTGAGTTTGACAAGTGCATCGCCTGCGAGGTGTGCGTGCGGGTGTGCCCCATCAACCTGCCCGTAGTCGACTGGGAGTTTGACAAAGCCACCAAAAAGAAAGACCTGAAGCACTACAGCATCGACTTTGGGGTGTGCATTTTCTGCGGCAACTGCGTGGAGTATTGCCCCACCAACTGTCTGTCGATGACCGAAGAGTATGAGCTGGCTGTCTACGAGCGCCACGAGCTGAACTACGACAACGTAGCCCTAGGCCGTTTGCCCTACAAGGTCACCCAAGACCCGATGGTCACCCCCATGCGCGAGCTGGCCTACTTGCCCAAGGGCGTGATGGATCCTCACGATCTGCCGGTCAATGCTCGGCGGGCGGGCCAAATGCCCCAGGAGATTCTAGAGGCTGCCCAGGCTGAGAAGCCTGAGCCTAAAGGCGATGCCAAGGCCGAGGCCAAGAGCGCGGATTGATGCGCCGGTTTAGGTTCCGTGGTACATTCGCCTTGGCTACCACTGTTGCAACAGCTCAATTTATTACCAGGAGTTTAGAACTGTGACGCTAGCGGAAGGGGTACAACTCGTTGCCTTTGGCCTACTGGCCGCGATGACGCTGGGGGGTGCCCTGGGGGTTGTGCTGTTAGACAACATCGTTTACTCAGCCTTCCTGCTGGGGGGCGTATTTACCAGCATGGCGGGCCTTTACATCTTGCTCAACGCCGGATTTGTGGCAGCGGCTCAGGTGCTGGTCTATGTGGGCGCGGTCAGCGTGCTAATCCTGTTTGGGATCATGCTGGTGAATAAAGAGCAGCCCTTCATCCCGATGAAGCGGGCCTGGCTGGGCAAGTTGGCTACAGGCGGGGTCTGTGCGGGCCTGTTCGCCCTGTTGACCGTATCGACGCTCAGTACGCCCTGGGCAATTTCCAACGAAGTGCCCAGTGGCGACATGGCTACCGTGACGATTGGTATTCACTTCTTTACCGACTATTTGCTGCCCTTTGAGCTGGCCTCGGTGCTGCTGCTGATTGCGCTGATTGGGGCGATCGTGCTGGCTCGGCGGGAGTTTATTCCCGACCTGCTCCCTGGGGAGTCTGCTTCGGAGGCGCTGCAGCTGCCAGAGCGCCCACGTGAGTTGGTGGCATCAGTCTCGAGTTCAGAGCCTGAGAGCTAGACGGGTTTAAGGGTTTAGGGTTTTGACGGTCGGTGGTTAGTTTAGAACGGGTTCTTCTTCAGCCATGCAACTTGAGTATTTTCTGCTTACCGCCGCGGCTCTGTTCTGCATTGGGATCTACGGTCTAGTCAATAGTCGCAACGTGATTCGGGTGCTGATGTCCATTGAGCTTATGCTCAATGCCGTCAACCTCAACCTGATGGCGTTTTCGAACTACCTCGACCCGGTGGGTATTAACGGGCAGGTGTTTGCGGTGTTTGTGATTAGCATTGCGGCGGCAGAGGCGGCGGTGGGGCTGGCTATTGTGCTGTCTATCTACCGCAATCGCGACACCGTGGATATGGAGCAGTTCAACCTGCTGAAGTGGTAGGTTTAGGCTCTTAAACAGGGAGTTCTGCGCCATAGAGGGGGCGGGGCTGATTGGGAGTTGGTCTGTAACTGTCGCTTCCTTTACTGCTGTTTTGAATCGTTATAGCCGCCGTTACTAGGGTTAGGCCGTTTTTATCAACAGCCTGTTGAGTGATCACCAGGGGGCAGTTCGCTGTCCCAGCTTTGGCCATGGGCTAGGAGAAATGTGCTCAGCGAAATGGCCAAAACTATTACTCCAAACGTTGATGTTGCTATGCTCTAGGGACACTGCGGGCTAGACTGGCCACAACTGATAACGCTCTGTTCTACGGCCCCGTACTCCTTGCCCTATTAACCCACGGCCTCTTGTTGTGCAACTTGAGCAAGTTATCATTGTCCATAAAGCCGGTAATCGGCTGAGTCAGAAGTGGGCTGAGAAGTGTGCCCGTGAACTTGAATCTTTGGGCAGCAAGGTACTGCGCGGCCCCAGTGGCCCTAAGGACAATCCTTACCCAGTCTTTTTGGCCTCGGTTAGCCAGCCCATTAACCTGGCTATTGTGTTTGGAGGCGATGGCACTGCCCTTACAGCGGCCCGCAATCTAGCCGCAGAGAACATTCCCATACTGGCGGTCAATATCGGGGGCCACCTGGGGTTTTTGACCGAAAGCTCAGAAGCGATGGACGACAGCGAGGGGGTGTGGGAGCGGTTGCTGAGCGATCGCTTTGCCGTTCAGCGCCGCATGATGCTCCAGGCCCGCCTCTACGAGGGCCACCGCACCAATCTAGATCCCATCAGCGAGGTTTACCTGGCCCTCAACGAAATGGCCATCAAGCCGGCCTCCCCCGATCGCATGATCACCTCCAGCCTCGAAATGGAGATCGACGGCGAAGTGGTGGATCAGTACCAGGGCGATGGTCTGCTAATTAGCACCCCTACCGGTTCTACTGGCTACACCGTGGCCGCAGGTGGCCCGATCATCCATCCTGGCATGGATGCGATCGTGGTGACGCCCATTTGCCCTCTCAGTTTGTCGAGCCGCCCAATTGTGCTGCCGCCGGGCTCGGTAGTGAGCGTGTGGCCCCTGGCCGACCCCGACCTCACCACCAAGCTGTGGACCGATGGGGTGATGGGCACGGCCATCTGGCCGGGGCAGCGGGTAGACGTACGCAGCGCCGAGGCCATGGCTCAGTTTATTATTCTGCGGCAGGACCATTCCTACTACGGCACCCTGCGCAACAAGCTCAACTGGGCCGGTAGCCGCATTAACTACGGAGACAACCACAGAAATTAGGCTGAAACCTGCTGTCCCAATCGCTTCATGACCTGGAGTACTCGACCGAGGACATTGCGCCCCGGCAGTAGCAGCATCACATCAGATACCTCGTAGCGAGGCTCTGGGGTCTGCACTAGCTTAAGAAATGCAAAACTACTGCCGTTAGTCACTAACCCATAGGTAACTTGCTCTACCTGGGGGTTGGCTAGCATGTAGCCCAGGGCCTGAGGGATAGCCATATCAATGCCCAGGGCTGAGTTTTTAGCTTCAATCACTAAAATCCAAAAATAGTCTTTGATTACAAGGGCATCAATGCGGCCTCGCCACACCTCGTTGGCTTCAGTCGCTTCCACCTGGACAGATTCCTCTAGCCTGACCGCAAAGGGGAGGCGGTAAAACCCTGCTAGGTGCAACAGGGGCGATATCACAATCAGCTTGATCAGCCCTTCAGAAATTTGACCACTGCGAGTTTGGTCAAAATACTCCCGTTGTACCTGGTCCAAGTAGCGGGTTTCCTCGTTGTTCAGGACGGGCAGTTCTTGGTGCCACTCTGTAAAAAAGTCAGGGGCATCGGCCAGCTTTAAATGTTTTGTTTCTTCTAACTCAGGCAGAGTCAGATTGCCGATCGCAATGCTCTGTACCATTTCTGACTCCCCAGCGTTGGCGCTTACCGTGAGATGACTTGAGTGCAGCTTAGTCTAATATTGCCTAAAACCGTTTGCCCAGGGTTGACTTTGGACTGCTTGAAAGAATGGGCAGACCGCACCGTGAAAAGCTGGCTCACGAGCTGTGGCGATCGCGCTGAATGTCGTAAATCGCTTTCTCCCAGCACCACTGCTCGCTGTGGTGGGGATTGCGTAACTGTACCTGTTCCACCAGTCGCTCCGCTACGGCCCGGTTGCCCCCGACCAGGCGCAGTAGCTCTTTTTCGGTACGGCTGCGAACTGGGCGAGTCGGAGCCGTGGGGGCCGCTGGAGTATTGAGGCGATAGCCTTGTTTGGGTCGCCTCGGGCGGCGTTTCAGCCACAGCACCAGGACAACAAGCAGGGCGATCGCAAACAGTAGAGATAGATCCATTAGGCTGGGAGTCGGCTATCAGTCGGAGGTATCTAGAAGGCTCAGAGTCGGCTACACCACCCTGGCGTTCTATTCCAGGATAGCGATGCCAAGACATCGGCGTTTTCAGATTTTTTCCTTTAGTGGCCTGAACCACTGGGCGATCGCAGGTACTCAAACAGGCGCGATCGCCAGCTTGAGTTCTTCATGCCCCACCTCCCTCCACCTCATCACCCATATATACCTGATTGCGCCAGCGGTCATGAAAGCCCCAGGTTTTGCTAGGCTTACTTATAGCTTGTTTGGCCTAAGCCCTAAGATTCTGTTGGGGCCATATCCCTCCGGGGCCTGGGCAAATCTTACGTCCCTCATTTGCGCGCCGTCACCCATGCCAAGAACCCAACGCAACGACAACTTCATCGACAAATCCTTCACCGTCATGGCCGACATGATCCTGAAGATGATGCCCGCCAAAAAGAGCGAGAAGGAGGCCTTTGCCTACTACCGCGACGGCATGTCGGCCCAGGCCGATGGAGAATATGCCGAGGCCATGGAAAACTACCGCGAAGCCCTCGTTCTTGAAGAAGAGCCCTACGACAAGAGCTTCATTCTCTACAACATGGGCCTGATTCACGCCAGCAACGGCGAGCATGACATCGCTCTCGAAAAGTATAAAGAGGCGCTGGAGCTCAACCCCCGCCTCTGCCAGGCCCTCAACAACATCGCCGTTATCTTCCACTACAAGGGTGAGCAGGCCGAAGCCAGTGGTGATACTGACGCCGCCGAAAACTTCTTTGACGAAGCGGCTCACTACTGGTTAGAAGCGATTACCATCGCTCCCAACAACTACATCGAAGCCCAAAACTGGATGAAAAACACCGGTCGCATGAAAAACGACATCTTCTTCTAATGGTTTGTACGCTGTAGCCCGTAGGGTGGGCACTGCCCACCACCCCCTTGTCGCCGTATAGGTTGAATCTTGCCCTGGTTTTCCCACCCGTAGACGATGGGTTAGGTGCCACTGCGGTTCACCCAACTTACCGCTGATGAGACTCAGTCCTCTTTTCTGGATAACGTTCCCATGATCGATCTCGAACAGGTTCGCAAAGTCGCTCTGCTAGCCCGCCTGGAGCTAACGGCCGACGAAGAAGAGCAGTTCACCGGGCAGCTCAGCGGCATTCTCGACTATGTGGAGCAGCTCAAGGAGCTCAACACCGACGACGTAGAGCCCACCACCCGCGCCATTGAGTTAAACAACATCACCCGCACCGACAGCCTTCAAACCTTTGCAGAGCGAGATGCTATTCTCGACTGCGCTCCCGACTGCGAAGATGGCTTCTTCAAAGTACCTAAGATTCTCAGCGAGTAGGTATGGGGCTTAGCCACTGGCAACCAGCCTCTAGGGCCCTGTACTTGCTTCTTTGAAAATATAGTGAGGTCATTGCTCAAAATAAAAACCCGGTTTCTTTAAGAGACCGGGTTTTTTGGGCGTGATGGATCTTTCGCTACCTACAGCGACGACAGTACGTCGCGGGCGGCGGCGATGGTGGCGTCGATATCCTCATCAGTGTGGGCCAGAGAGGTGAACCCAGCCTCGTACTGCGACGGGGCCAGGTACACGCCCCGCTCCAGCATACCCCGGTGGAAGCGGCTAAACTTCTCCAGGTCAGACCCCTTGGCATCTTCGAACTTGGTAATTGGGCCGGGGTGGAAGAACATGCCAAACATGCCGCTGATATGGCCACCGCAGACCTCATGACCCGTATCCCTTGCGGTCTGAAGTAGCCCTTCAATGAGCTTTTTAGTTAGCCGGTCTAGCTCGTCGTAGGTGCCAGGCCGCTGCAACAGCTCCAGGGTCTTAATGCCCGCCGTCATCGCTAGCGGATTTCCCGACAGGGTGCCGGCCTGGTACACCGGGCCAGCGGGGGCAACCATTTCCATAATGTCGCGACGACCGCCGTAGGCTCCCACGGGTAGCCCGCCGCCAATTACCTTACCGAGGGTGGTGAGGTCGGGGGTGACGTTGAACTTCGCCTGAGCACCACCGTAGGCGATGCGGAAGCCAGTCATCACCTCGTCGAACACCAGCAGGGCATCGTTTTCGCGGGTAATCTCGCGCAGCCCTTCTAGAAACCCACCGTCTGGGGTGATAAATCCGGCGTTGCCCACCACGGGTTCTAGAATCACCCCAGCGATTTCGTCGGGGTTTTGGGCAAAGAGGGCCTTGACGGCCTCTAGGTCGTTGTAGGGGGCGGTGAGGGTGTCGCTGGTGGCCGCCTTGGGCACTCCTGGAGAGTCGGGCAGACCCAGGGTGGCAACCCCAGAACCAGCCTGCACCAGGAACATGTCGGCGTGGCCGTGGTAGCAGCCTGAGAACTTGATAATTTTGTTGCGCCCGGTGTAGGCCCGCATCAGCCGCAGTACGGCCATACAGGCCTCGGTGCCAGAGTTGACGAAGCGCACCATCTCAATGCTGGGCACGGCCTGGATCACCATTTCGGCCAGCACGTTTTCGAGGTAGGAGGGGGCACCGAAGCTGGTGCCCTTTTCTAGGGCCGCTGACAGGGCTGCCAGCACTTCGGGGTGGGCGTGGCCGCAGATGGCGGGCCCCCAGGTGCCCACATAGTCGATGTACTGGTTGCCGTCTACATCCCAGATGTAGGCACCTTTGACGCGATCGAACACAATGGGCTGCCCACCCACCGACTTAAAGGCCCGCACCGGAGAACTGACGCCGCCCGGCATGAGGTTTTGGGCAGCGGCGAAAATTTCTTGGGATTTTGCTGTTTTAAATGGGGCTGTACTGACCAAAGCACGTTCCTCTCAGAGTCCAAAGTCATTCAGCGGCCTAAGCCAAGACCGCCTGAACGGTAGCTCTGATCATTATCCTATTGATTGGATAAGGCGTACCGGTTGATGTTAAGGAATGTAGCGTTACCGGCGCAGGTGGTGCAGGCGGCCATTCTTGATTTGCACAACCGGGTGGTTAGAGATCCGCACTAAGTGCTCATCGTGAGTGGTGACGATGACGGTGATGCCGATGGAGTTGAGCTTTTTGAGAATCTTGATCACCTGAAGGGAGTTGTCGGCATCCAGGTTGCCGGTGGGCTCGTCAGCCAGCAGCAGGGGCGGGGTGTTGACCACAGCTCGGGCGATGCTCACCCGCTGCTGCTCGCCGCCGGAAAGCTCGTCTGGGAAACACTGGGCCTTGCCCTGGAGCCCGACCATTTTGAGGGTAGGCCAAAGACGACGGTGAATTTCTTTGCGGGTAAAGCCCTGGGCCCAGAGCACAAAGGCCACATTCTCGGCCACCGTGCGTTTGGGGATGAGTTTGTAGTCTTGGAACACGACACCAATGCGGCGGCGCATCATGGCCAGACGGTTGCCCCGCAGGTCAGAAATGGGCTCGTCGCCGACGAGAATGCTGCCGCCGGTGGGGCGCTCATAGCCATAGAGCAGCTTGAGCAGGGTCGATTTGCCCGAGCCTGAAGGGCCGGTGACAAAGAGAAAGTCGCCCGGGTTAACGGTCAGATTGACGCCAGCTAGCGCTTTGCTGCCGTTGGCGTAGATTTTTTCGACGTTGCTGAGCGAAACAATGGGCTGAATATTGGGGTCGTTGGGCGGCTCGTCGAGGGCTGGGGCTGGGGAGGGGTCGGCGGCGGAGCGGGCTGGCACTACAAGTTTGAAGCGGTCTTGCAGTCTAGCCCGGACCTCTTCTGGCAGGCCGGACAGTTTGGCGTCGTCGGTGGGGCGATTGAGCACAGAAGTCATGGAACGTCCTAACTGAGATGGACAGCGGAGGCTCGGGGATGAGCCTGACTGAAGTGTGAACACCGCTTAGCCGACGAGACGAGGCTAACGGGGCTTTTGGGTGGCCATTGTACCGGAAAGACCCTGCTTAGCAAAAGGCATATTTGTTTTTTCAATAATCGTGATGTTTTGTTACCAAGGAAACAGCGGGGCTAAGGGGCGATCGCCGTTGACTTTGGAAGACTACGGCTCTAGAAGAGTACCGCAACGTTTGCAAAATTGGGCATCGTCGTCGTGGAGAGCGAAGCCGCAGCCGGGGCAGGGCCGGTGCTGAGGGTGCCCAACCTTACCTAACTGGCGAATCAGGCTGCTGACTTGGGTGGGAATGAGGGCAATGCCGGTGAGAATCATCATCACCGTCAGGCCTCGACCGGCTTCGGAAATTGGGGTGACATCGCCATAGCCGACGGTGGTCATGGTGACGACGGCAAAGTAGAGGGCGTCTAAGAAGGTGCCAAAATCTTCTGGGTTACTGGGATTTTCGACCTGAAAAATGAGGCCCGAGTAGATGAAAATGATGGCGCCTAGGGTAAACAAAATGCGAAT
>DASQNN010000530.1:0-5486 GCA_035644955.1 Nodosilinea sp.
CCCCAACATTTCGGTGACCGAAATTCGCTCCCGGTGCCGCCGGTTGCAGGCCGAGCAGGGCGGTGCCCTGGGCCTGATTTTGATCGACTACCTCCAGCTGATGGAGGGCGGCGGCGACAACCGGGTGCAGGAACTGTCGAAGATGACGCGATCGCTCAAGGGTCTGGCCCGAGAGCTAAACGTACCGATCATCGCCCTCTCCCAGCTCAGCCGGGGGGTCGAGTCGCGCACCAACAAACGCCCGATGATGAGCGATCTTCGTGAGAGTGGTGCGATCGAGCAGGACGCCGATTTGATTATGATGCTCTACCGCGAAGAGTACTACGACCCCGACACCCCCGATCGCGGCATTGCCGAGATCATCCTTACCAAGCATCGCAACGGCCCCACTGGCACTGTCAAGCTGCTGTTCGAGCCGCAGTTCACCCGCTTCCGCAACCTGGCCACACCCGGCATGTAGGGGATATCGCTGGGCTAGACGATTGGGATGAAACCCTACTGAGCGATCGCCCCATCAGGGTCACAGCCCGTCTGGATCAATGCCCTGGGCGCGGAGTAGCTCAGCCAGGCGATCGGCCCGCTGGCGCTCTGTCTCGGCCCGCTGGTGTTCTGCCTCGGCCCGCTGGCGCTCTGTCTCGGCTTGTTCAGAACTCCAGAGCAGCAGGTTGCCGTCGGCATCCCACCAGCGCAGCCAGTTGAGGGTTTGGGCCAGGCGTTCTCCTGGCCAAACCCCCAGAAAAAGGTTTAGTGGCGGAATCCAAAAGCGGCCTTGGGCATTGGGGGGTTGAGATACGTAATGCCCCGCTTCTAGGCACCGGACTTCGAGCTTAGCCACCGCTGGGTCGTAGATGACGTAGGTGGGTATTCGCAAAATTTGCTCATAGATATAGAGCTTGCCGTAGGGCTGAGTGGTGCGAATTGACAGCTCACCGTTGTCTGCCGCTGAGAGAAACTCCATCACCACCGCTACGGGGTCGCCTTCCAGGTGGGGGGTGTAGCTGCGGCGAACCAGCTCTGGCGGGTAGGGGTTGACCCGGGGTACGTAGAACCAGTCGGGGGCTTTGACCACAATCTCGCCGTCCATTCTGACCACCAAACCAAAGTTGGAGCCAATTAGCATCTCGGGCCGAATTTGCTGGGCCGCGCCGAGGGCATCGGTGAGGGCGGCGGCTAGGAGCGGCTGTTGAATGTTTTCCACCGGGTCATCGGGTAGCTGAAAGTCGTTGGGCAGCGGTTCCCAGGTAATGGTGGGGCCAGTGCGAGGCTGAGCTTGAACCATGGCGATCGTTCCCCAAGCCGAACCGTTAACGGCAGTCAATAAACCTCATCCAAGTCCAGAAGTGGAGTTCTGCCTGTGGGAAAACTACAGATCCCGAGCTGGACTTGGTATACCTACTGTAATCCTAATGGTTTGCCTGTGGTTGCAGCCCTGTGGGCGGGCGATCGCCCCTACCGATGCCGAACCCGACCAGGCTTGGCTAATCCATAATCAAAATAACGCCCTGCACCTGCTTGCCACCACTGAGCAGAGGAGTGCAGGTAACGTGGCAGCTGATGCTGCGGCCCTTGCGGTTGACCGCCTGTAGCTCAAGCTCGGCGGTGGTGTCGGCTGAGGTCAAACAGTCGCGAATGGGCTGTAGCAGCTGCGTGACCGGCAGGCCGATATCCAGGTTGAGAAAGTTTTGGCCGACAACTTCTTCAGGACGCAGACCCCAGAGGTCTTGGGCTTTGCTATTCCAAATTTGCACATGGATGTCGCGGTTGACCACCACCACGCCGCCCTTGAGGCTGGTAAACACGCATTCTAAAAACGCATTGCTGTGGTTGAGGGCGTCGCTGCTGCGCTGCAACTCTTCGTTGACGGTCTGCAACTCTTCGTTGGCCGACTGCAGCTCCTCGTTCATGGTTTCCAACTCTTCGTTGGTTGACTGTAGCTCTTCGTTGGTAGTCTCTAGCTCCTCGTTGGTTGACTGTAGCTCTTCGTTGGTGGTCTCTAGCTCCTCGTTGGTCGATTGCAGCTCTTCATAGGCCATCTCTAGCTCTTGGTTGGCGTGCTCCAGCTCTTCTTGCAGCCGCTTAAACCGGGTGACATCGACAAAGCTAATGCTGGCCCCCAAAATGGTGTTGTCGGTGCCAAACAGGGGAGTGATCTGCACCTCTAAAAAAATCGCCTCTCCCCGAGAATTTTGCCAAGCGACATCGGAGAGAGTGACGGTGCGACGACTTTCGTAGGCCTCTTGCAGGCTAGAGCGCAGCTCGACGGGGCGGTAGGAGAGTTCTAAATCTTGTAAGGGGCGACCCACATCGCGCTGGGAGAGGCCAAAGAGTACCTTGACCCGTTGGTTGGCCAAAGCCAAAACGCCGTTGGGCTCTAGCACAAGGCGAGCCACGGGGCTAACGTCAAAGGCGGCCTCCCGCAGGCGAATTTGGCCAGACAGGTCATCGGCGGTGGCTTCGTTGCCCGTTTGGGCCATAATCAGCAGGCGATCGCGCCCATTAGAGCGAGGCACTTTAGCAAAAATGCGCCCCTTTAGCTGCACAGGACTAAACATATTGCTGTGGGTGAGCAGCATTTCGGCTTTGCCTAAAAATAGGTGGCCGTTGTTGCGCAGGGCAAAGTGAAACCGGGCCAAAATTTGGCTTTGGGTTTCGGCATTAAAATACATCAGCGTGTTGCGGCACAGCAGCAGATCAATTTTAGAGATGGGCGCGTCTTGAATGAGGTCGTGGCGGCCAAAAATGACCAATCGGCGTAAATCTTTGCGAAAGGTATACAGCCCCTCTTTGTGCTCAAAAAACTCGCTCAGCTGCGCTTCTGAAAGTCCGTCTACTTTGTGTTCTGGGTAGGTGGCCTGGCGCGCCTCGGCCAGGGCGTCGTCGTCTAGGTCGGTGGCGTAGATTTTGACGCGAGCTTGAAATTGCTCAATGCCCAGCACCTCGATCAGCAAAATTGCAATGGAGTACGCTTCTTCCCCCGAGGCACAACCGGCGCTCCACACGCGAATGGTGTCGGTCTCGGACTTGGCTTGCAAAATGGCCGGCAAAATTGCGGTGCGCAGGGTATCCCAGGTGGCGGCGTCGCGAAAAAAGGCGGTGACGTTGATTAACAGCGTGTTGAACAGCTGCCGAAATTCGTCGGGATGCACTTCTAAATAGTCGATGTAGTCGGTGAAGCTGGTGACATCGACCATCTGCATACGGCGGTTGACCCGGCGCATGAGGCTAGCCTGCTTGTAGCCCGTAAAGTCAAATCCCCGGCTGCTGCGGACGTGGTTTAGCAGAATGTCAAAGGCGGCGCTGTCTTCAGTATGATCAGCAGGGTTGGGATGGGTGGTCATAGACTACATCCTTGCTCTTTGCACCAGGTTGATCAGGGTTTGAGGAATTTTTTCTAGGGGCAAAATCCAGTCTACCTGCTGGGTGTCAATGGCAGACTGGGGCATGCTGGCGACCTCTGCGGTAGCGGGGTCTTGGGCAATTACCCGGCCCCCGTGGCGCTTGATGGCGCGGATGCCCATGGCTCCATCCTGGCCGTAGCCGGTGAGCACAACGGCGATCGCCCTGGGGCCAAAGTGCTTGGCTACAGACTCCAGGGTGCAGTCGGCGGCGGGTCGAGCAAAGTTTACTTTTTTGCTGTGGGTCAAGCGCAGGCTGCGATCGGCGTTAATCAGCAGGTGATGGTCGGGGGGGGCTGTGTAGATAGTGCTCGCTTCGATGGCCGCACCGGTTTCAGCATCTTTAACGGCCAGCGTAGACAGGGGGTTTAGCGTGCGAGGCAGCAGGCTGGCCATGTGGGGGGAAAGGTGCAACACAATCAACAGGGCGGCCGCAAAATCGGCAGGCAGCTGGGGCAACAGCTGGTTTAGGGCTTTAATACCCCCAGCAGAGGCCGCGATCGCTACAATATCAAACTCCGCCGCCGGAAACAGGGCATCCGCGGTCGGTAAGTAATTCATTAGTTTCTCACAGGTTTTTATGTGCTGATCGCCCAGTCGCTGGCTTAGTCGATGACCGAGCCACGACCTAGGTTTCAGCCAAAGCAGGAACAGTTGAGAACTGGTGGCTAAAGAAAATCCCTTAACCTCAGGATGCTGCAAACCAATATCGGTAGTATAAGGGGTGGTCCCCCAGGAAAAATCACCTTTGCTTTAGCAATAACCGGCCTTGAACGGATGGAAACCCGCCGCACAACTACGGCCAGCCCAGATAAGAATTTAATTTAGCCAAAGTAAAATATTGAAGCCGTTTAGGGCCTTTAGGTCTTAATCTACCCCATACCTTTGCAGCTGTAGGCGATCGCCCCTGGCCGTCTGTTATACCAAATCCTGTCTGTATACCCCCGGTTTGTAGGGGCATTGCACTGCAATGCTCCCTACGAGGTATCGGTTTCGAATCGGGGTTGTGTGACTCGGATTTGGTATTAGTCCTGGTTAGGCAATCCAATACCCAGGCCGTCACTCGCTTTGCACCTGCTCTGGGGTGGTGTTTGCCTGGAGGCGAATCTCCTGCTGGTTGAGAATCAGCTGCCGAATCAGACGAGAGTTTTGTTCCGCCTCGGCGGCCCGTTTTGAAAACTGCTCCGCCGATTTGGGACGGTTTTGCTCTTGGGCAAAGGCCGTTAGCCGCCGCGACAGGGCGGCCTTTTCTTCGATCGCGCGCACTGCCGTCCACAGAGCCCGCTCTAGGGTTGCGCCCTGCTCAGTCATCAAGCTATCGAGGGAGTAGGCATGGCCAATGTGGCAGCGAAACCGCAGTATATTGCTGCTGTCCTGCAATTCCCACAGCACGCCGCCACAGTCGGGGCAGGTGATGGGCGAGGCGGCGTTGGGTCGTTTACCCTGTTCTGCGCTGGCTTTTTCTTGAGCCAAAACCTCACCTTCGGTCTCTGGCCGGTTGTCAGTCATAGGCAGGTTCTCAACGGTATCTGCAACGAAGGTATCTGCAACTAAATCGACAATGCGATTGGCTAGGGCGTTCAGCGGCAGCACCTGGTCGATATCGACGTGGGCGATCGCGTTGTCTGGCATGCTTCTAAACATGGCCTCTTCGGGGTCTTGGGCTAGGGCAACTCCCCCCTGCGACTTAATCGCTTTGAGGCCCCAGGTGCCGTCGTCTAACATGCCCGTGAGCACTACCCCCACAACGCTGGGGCCGTGGGCCTGAGCGGCAGATCGAAACATGGTGTCGATGGCGGGGCGGTAGCCGTTTTCCTTGGGACCTCGACTGAGTTCGATGGTGTCGGGGCGAATCAGCAGGTGGTAGTCGGGCGGCGCCACGTAAATGCGCCCCGGCTGAATTTTTTCACCATTTTGAGGATGGACTGCCGGTAGCGTACGCGCGCGACTGAGAATTTCAGGCAAAAAACTAGCGCTGCCCGCCGGAAAATGTAGCGCCACAAAAATCGCAGCGCTGAGCCTGGGAGGCAGTTGCTCAACTAGCTGGTTCAGCGCCTCGACGCCCCCCGCAGAAGCACCAATTACGACAAT
>DASQNN010000531.1:0-4136 GCA_035644955.1 Nodosilinea sp.
ACCTGGTTGGCGGAGGCCAGGTACTTGGAGAGGTAGCGGGCCTCGGCGGTGACCTGCTTGAGGGTGTCGAGGTCGGGGTTCAGCTCGACCTCGGTTTTGAGGGTGCTCTGGTGGGCGGGGGGCAGCTTCTCCATCTCCTTGACCAACGGCGCGATGTAGCGGGTGGGGATGGTGTTGTCGGCGGCTTTTTCCCGCAGGCTCTCGGGGATGAGGTCGGAGGTCATGGCGGCCCACTCGTTGGCCACCTGGCGCACTTCGCGGCGGGTGATGTGGTCGCCCTTGCGGGCTGAGTCGCTGACCAGCTGCTGCACCTCGGGGGCGGCCTTGGCGGTCTCGACAAAGGCGCGCTTGCTAAACTGGTTCACCTCTTTGGGGGTGAGCATGCCGGCGTCGAGCAGCTGGTCGGCGCTTTCAGCTAGCTCAATTAGGTTGTAGGCGTGGCTTTTGGTAATTTCGCGGTCTTTGAGCCAGTTGAGAAAGCCGGTGCCGCGCCCGTCGCCGCCGCGCTTTTCGCGATCGCGCACCGTCCTGAGAATCCTTCCCCGCCAGATGTCGGTTTGCAGGTCGAAGCGATCGCACACCTGCCAGGCCGCCTCCATCTGCTGATTAAACTCGTAGTCAGAGATGGCCTCATCGTCAGGGTCGGGCAGGGCAAAGGTCAACTCTCCCGCCTGCATTGCTGACTCAATTGCCTCAGAAGAATAGGGCATTGCCGCCGTCATACCGTTGATACCACACGCACAGGCTGTTCATTCTCCCACGTCTACTGGCGTTAAAGGCGCGATCGCTGCCAACCAGTTCTAGGCTGCGGGTGAGGTGCCGAAATCTGAGGCTGACGCGCTCACAAGCTAGGGATTTGGCGTTGGTCAGTGGCCTAGGACAGAGAGGCGGGCGGCTGGGTAATACTGTGATATATCTAGCCAGATACCGCTAGAAACGTTACCCTGCGATCGCAGGATGCTTTGAAGTGACTCGCTACTTTGGCGATGGAGCAGCGCCGTTCTCATACCAAGGGCGATCGACGAAACTAAAAGACGAAACTAAAAACAGAATTAAAATTCGACCCCCTTTACTGAGTAAAAACAAACGGCAGGTACGTTAAGGGGAAAACTGAGAAGACGAGATCAACTGCACTGCGTCAGGTTTTGCCGCCATGCCTCTGCTGTCAACCCATGGAATCAATTAACTACTCCATGGACTTTCAACTTAACCCTCAGTTTGGCGTGCTTGCCCTCACGGCGGTAATTAACGTGCTGGTTGCCAGCATGGCCTGGCAGCGCCGTGGGTCAACGCTGGCGCGCACCTACTTTTCGCTCATGATGGTGGCAGCCACCTTCTATGCGACGGTGGCCGCTATGGAAGCAGGGTCGGTGGCGATCGCCGACAAGATTTTTTGGTCCACATTGGAATACGTCGGCACCGGCGTGATTACCATCTTTTTCCTCCTGTTTGCTGAAGCGTTTGCCCACGAGCGATCGCGCTTTAGGCCTAAGCAACTGGTGTGGCTCAGCCTCTGGCCTCTGCTCAACGTCATTTTGGTAGCCACCAATGGCTGGCACCACTGGGTCTGGACTGCGGTTGTTCCAGGTGTACCACCCAGCAACAGTGCTGTTTACGAGCACGGTCCTGGCTATCTTTGGATCCTTAGCTGCATCTATTTGTACGGGCTGCGAAGCTTTCAGCTGTTGGCCCAGGCGGCCCTTAGGGGCGAACCTTTGCGGCGGCGGCAGGCGCTGTTTCTATTGCTGGGGTCGCTATTTCCCTTTCTCAGCGGTGCCCTCTATTCGTTAAAAATTACCCCCGTTGGCCTAAACCTGACCCCAATGTCGTTTATGGCAACGGGGCTCTTTCTCTTTTGGGCGCTCTTTCGCATGGGTGTTTTTGATGTCGTACCCATTGCCCGTGAAATGTTAATCGAGCATTTGCAGGATGGTGTGATTGTTGTCGATCTACAGCACCGCATTGTCGATATCAACCCCAAGGGGCGATCGCTGACAAGTTTAAAAGACAGCTGCCTGGGGCGATCGCTCCACGAGGCTTTGTCAAATATTCCAGACCTCTTGAGAAACTATGACAAAGGCACAGAAATACCCTTTGGCCTTTGGCTGACCCAATCGCACTATGTCACTATTCAAATTTCATCCCTAGTCGATTACCAGGGACAAGTTCACGGGCGATTGCTCATACTACACGACATTACCCAGCGCTATCAGGCAGAAGTAGAACTGCGCCAGGCCAATAACCGCCTTCAACAGCAGCTAGAAGAGATTGAATTTCTACAGGCCAGCTTAAAAGAGCAGGTCAGACGGGATCAGTTGACCGGGCTATTCAACCGCCACTATCTCAACGAAATTTTACCCTCAACCCTAGAGAACGCTAGTCAGGCAGGCTACCCCGTAGTCTTTGTCATGTTTGATATCGACCACTTTAAGCGCATCAACGACACCTTTGGCCACCGGGTTGGCGATCTGGTACTCAAGACGTTTAGCCAAATTCTTCTGCAACAGATGGCACCAGGCGACATTCCGTTTCGCCTCGGTGGTGAGGAGTTCTTGGTCGTGTTTCCCGAGCTGTCACTGAATGCAGGGCGGCGGCGAGCCGAGGTCATCTGTCGAGCCTTTGAGGCGGCGGCGGTGCAATGGTCAGGGACCGCGGTGAAAACAACGGTATCTGGTGGTGTTGCCATTTTTCCCGACCAGGGCATCAATGATGACGACTTGCTCCACGCCGCCGACCTAGCTCTCTACGAAGCCAAAAAAACAGGGCGCAACCGAGTTGTCTGCTCTGGCAGCCTACAATGCCAACAGAGCTGAGCAGCTCATTTTTACAGTTGTAACGGGTTGATTCTCAAACCACACAGCGTTGAATTGTCATACCGAATCCCGAATGAAAACCCCCGATTTGTAGGGGCGTAGCATGCTACGCCCCTACGGAGTTCTTGATTATGAATAGGGGTTTACCAAATCGGATTTGGTATCAGAGGCAAAAATGGGGTTGCTGGATACAGGTATGAATCAAAAAAGCAACGTCTCTCGCAGGGGCAAACGGCCGTTTGCCCCTGCCTCAATTCAGCAAGGCCGAAAAATAACGCCATGAATCTTCTTGGCTAAGGGGAAAACAAGGTGTTTAAACCTATAGAGGCCGCATAAACAATTGGGTGAAGTAGTAGGTGTTGTCTCTTTGCCACACCCCTACCCCTGTCTCTGTAAAGCTCGATCGCACAATGTTTCTGCGGTGGCCGGGGCTATCCATCCAGCTTTGCACCGCCAGGGGGGCAGGGTCGGGGGCATTGGTGCTGGTGAATAAGTTCTCTCCCACCACCCAGTAGGGAATGCTGGCCCTTGACACCCGCTGCGCCGGCGTGTCGCCAGTGGGACTGACATGGCCAAAAAAGTCTTCTGCTGCCATGCGTTGGCTATACTGGCGCGCCACCTCCGCTAAAGGCCCATTGGGTTGCAGCGGGTTCAAACCTTCCTGCTGCCGAATTGCATTGATTTGCTCGTAGACCAGGGTTTCCATATCCGCTGTAGCAGCAGATTGAGCCCCGGCGGCGGCAGGCTCAGCGGGTTCTCGCCCAATCCGGGTCAGGGGAGGGATGCCTTCAACCAGCCGTTCCAAATCGGCGGGTTCGCAACCGCCTAGGGCTAGCGCTACAGCTATCCACGCGATCGCTCGAATTGTTTTTGAATGACGTTTTGCTAAAGACATCGGCGGCAGTTGCACACAACCATTAAACCCTGAGCCTACCCCAGACGCCCACCCCAGCTACAGGGCAAGGGCCGCCAGGGCGGGGCCAGGGCCAGTACTTGACCAAGCTGATTGTGACAAGCTCCAGCGGCCTAGGGTTCAAGGTTTCAGGTTTAAGGCCTGCCGTGAACCTGAAACCTAAAACCTTGAACCCCCACTAACCTGTCACCTTTGGTTTGGCCGACTACTCGTTAGACTTCAGGCGTTTTCTAGGGCAGCTTCGCCGCTGCCGCTATTGACCGCTGCTGAGTCGCTGACTAATTTGGGCTCGCAGGGCAGGGTCTTGCTGAGCCTGGGCCAGTATTTGCTCAAACTCGTCGATGGTTAGGGCCTCGGCTGCAATGGCCGCCTGCATCTCTTGGCGAGCGCCTTCGCGCAGGGTGGTAACT
>DASQNN010000532.1:0-2624 GCA_035644955.1 Nodosilinea sp.
GCCGGGTAGGCGTATTTGCCCCTGGGCTGGGGTGTACAGCAATGACCCACCCACAAAACAGCGAGCCTGTAGAGATGCCTTGAACAGGTCTTCGCCCTCGCCGATGGTGCCCTGGCAGATGCCCAGCCGCAGCATCATGTACTGAATAAAGCCGAGGCCGCAGCAGACCAAAATCAGCACCACTTGCAGGCGCAGGAGGAAGTACACGTCCTCGCGATCGCGCAGCAGATAGTAAATACACGGAATAATCAGCACGTAGCCAATCAGCACCTTCAGCCCCAGCACGCCGATCAAAATTGGCACCTCGCCCGCCGCTGCATCGAGCTGCTGCCCACCGTTGACCACCAGCAGGGTGAGGCCACTCAACCCCAGCAGCACCAGCAGCGGAATTTTGATCATTTGAGGAATAATCAGCGGCTGTCGGGTGCGGCGGCAAAACTGCATTACCCCAATCAGCGCTGGAATATAGATCGCATCTTTGGCCAGCTGCAAAATGCCGCTGCCCCCCAGGGCGTAAACCACGGTGCCGCTAAAGGGCACGTAGATAATCAGCCCGTAGATGGCCTGGCGAGGATATTTGAAGGAGAGGGCAAGGCAGGCGATCGCCACCACCGCCGCCAACGCCAGCTTTGGCTCCCCCAGCAGCGCCAGCAGTACCCCCAGCAGCCCGGCGACAAACAACGTTGCCGATAGATACTGAATCAATTCTTTGCGCGCCTTTTGGGCCTGGCGCTTCTTTGCCCGCTCTTGTTTACGAGTGAGAGCAGGAGCTTGATCTGCCGTGTCTTTGCCTTTACCTTGCCGCCGGGATTGAGTCGCCTTTGCCGGAGTCTGGGGAATGTCTACCACAGCACGATCGAATGGGGGCCATTGCCAGGGTAGCCTTTGAACCGAGTTTGTGGGTGAGGGATAAAGTTAGTTGCAGCACGGTAAAGAAACCCAATTTTTCGTGACTTAGTTCTAGCTAGCAAGAATGTCTCTGATGCGTTGGCGAAAGAGTCGTACAGCGCTACGTTGACCAACATTGCGGCTTTGCTCAATAAAGTGGGCAACTTCAGCAATCGGCAAAAAGGGAAACGCTAAGCTAGAGTCCCATTGCTCATAGCCATCATTCACGCGCAAGTAAACTAACAGGGTTTGATTGGTGTATCGCCACAGCTCAGGCACCCCCAAGGCCGCATAAATAGATTGCTTGTTGACCGAAGAGTTGGTGTAGTCTGACTCAATTACTAAATCGGGCGGTGGGTCTGCCGGAAGGGTAATTTTTCGTCCTCTAACCGCTGCCTCGTTTTGAATGTAAAAGCAGCTATCTGGCTCGACGGCACGGGCGAGATCTTCTCTATCTAGGGTGAGGGAGCCTAGCTTTCTAATTTCAATTTCGAGTTCATCGGCGATCGCCTCAACAAAGCTTTCCAGCAATCCCTTGGGTTCTTCGTGCTCTTCTAAGGGCATTCTTAGCTCCAGCACGCCGCGATCATAGGCAATTCTCCAGGCGCGATCGCCCCCTACCTCGGCCATCAGGGTTTGGTAGGTTGACCAACTCACTCCCCGCATCACGATTGGGGGTGCTGAGTGGATCGGCGAGGGTGGGCGCGTTGCTACCATGGGTCAGAAAAATGGTGTCTCAAGCATAACGCGATCGCCCCTGGGGCCGGTCTTTGACCGCCGCTCCAAAAGCCAAATTCGCCGCCTAATGAGGCTTAAATAAAACCTAACCTACCAAATTAGGTCGGCAGGCCCCTAGGACTCGAACCCAAAATCCCACACAATCGGTTCCCAGCCGTAGGCATCGCCCTGGGCGCGCACATGGCCCAAACCGGGAAAGGGCATGTGGGGCACCAGCAACTTGCGGCGATCGCCCACAACAGTATCCAGCAATTGTTTCCGCGTGGCCACGCCCTGGGTGGGGTCGGTGTCAAAGGCTACTTCCCAGTCGGGGTTCTCCAGGTTGAGGGGGTCGCTAAAGAACACGTCGCCGGTAGCCAGCAGGCTGTCGTCACCAGAGGTAATCAGGTACGAGGCCTGCCCAGGGGTGTGGCCCACCGAAGGCACCGATACAACGCCGGGAATGATCTCATCGCCCAGAGCAAAGCGGGTGGTGCGGCTTGCGATCGCCCCCAGCCATTTCTGCGCTACTGCCACCGTAGTCGCCTGGGTATCTGCATCGGCCAGCGAGTTGGGCATGGTCACCGTCGGTGCCGTCCAAAAATTCCACTCGGTCTCGGAGATGTAGTAGCTGGCATTGGCAAATACTGGGTTGCCGCTGTCGTCGAGAATGCCGCCGATGTGGTCGGGGTGGGCGTGGGTCAAAATAATGGTGTCAATGGTGTCGGGGGCAATGCCCGCCGCTTCCAGGTTGCTGGCCAGATAGCCGACGGTGGGGCCAAAGGTGTTGCCCGCTCCGGTATCGATCAGCACCTTGTGCTCATCGGTTTCTAGATACAGCACATTGAGATGGGCTAAGACATTGTCGGTCGGCAAAAAGTTGTCGGTCAGAGCGGCGGCGGCGGCATCAGGATCGGCGTTGGGCACAAAGAACCCCACCGGGAACGTCAGCGTCCCGTCGCTCACCACCATGGCGCTATAGTCGCCCACGGTGAAACGGTAGGTCGTGGCATTGGTGG
>DASQNN010000533.1:0-1749 GCA_035644955.1 Nodosilinea sp.
CCCGCCCCTCGACCAAACCACCCTCGACCTCGATGGTCAGACCTACCCCCTGCGCCCCCATCTGGGCTTCTACACCCAGCCCCTTTCGTTTATTGGCCTGCCGGTGCTGTCGGTTCCCATTCACCGACCGGGGCATCTGCCCGTGGGCATTCAACTGGTCGCCGCACCCTATCGAGAGGCGCAGTTATTTCGAGTAGCCGCATGGCTTAACAAGCGGTTGTGAACCTGATTAGGAATGTGCGTTGCAATAATGCATTAAACGTCCTGCTCATCCAGGGTGCATCCGCGCCAGCGATGGGCCAATTTTCTACCGCGCTTCAATCAGCAAAAAGCCCCGCGTCTTGCCCGACACCGAATCCACCGTATTGATCGACTCCCACAGGGTATTGGCCTGCACCCACACGGGCGGATACTTGTAGCGCGACACATCCAAAATCAAGAACTGGTCAGTGTCGGCATCGTAGGCCGCTAGGGGCGAAATGTGACCGCCCCGCTCCTGCCCAATCGCCCGGCGCAGGTAGTTGATCAGCACGTAGTTGCCTGGGGTTTCGAGATTGGTGCGAATCAATTCGCGAAACTCCTCTAGACTCACATCGCTGCCGTGGTGAATTGCAGCGTTGACCGGATAGGTTTCGAGCATGCCCGCCAGTTCGGCCAGCGTCAGGCCCTGCCGCTCAATCACCTGCTGCCCAATAATCGCCTCGGTGGCGTCAGTAAAAACATTTTCTTGGGTAAAGTAAGCCTGCTCCCACTGGGGAGCCAGCGGAGCGGGAGTGCCCAACGCATTCAGTACCATCACCACGCTGGCCACCCCGCAAAAGGCCTGATTAATTTGGGTGACAAAGTGGCTCGTCAGGGGCACATAGTCGGCCAACGCCTCACTGTCGCGCAACAGCAGCTGCCCTTCCGGGGAGGTCAGCGGAATCAAATGCTCCGGTAGGGGCAGCGGTTGGGAAGCCAGCGGTCGGGCGATGAGGGTGAGCCCGATGGTTGTCATCAGCAGAGCCGTGATTTTAGGCCGGCGACAAGCAGCTAAAGACCGTCTCGGGAGAACGAATGCAGGTTTCATCACGGCTGCTCCTGGCTCAGGGTTGCCATTTGCTGGCTAAGCCACGCCGCCGCACTGGTATTGGTGCCCTGAGCCAGCCGTTGTAGGGTCTCATCCAGTAGGGCGATCGGGAGCTCTGCCAGCGCTTGGGAGGTGTCGCAGGCTAGATACTCACCATTCTCTTGCAGCAAAAAGGCAAACACCCGCTGCCCCCGCACGTCTACCACCCAATATTCAGGAATGCCGAGGGCGGCATAGAGGTGCTTTTTCTCGTCAAGATCGCTGGCCAGGGTGGTGTCAGAAATTTCGCCCACCAGATCGGGCACTCGGGTCTGGTTCAAATCAATCCGGCGCGGCTCCCCCGGTTGCCACTGGGGATAGTCAGCGCCAACATACAGAACGAGATCGGGCGCACTGGCCCGCACCTCAGCCCGTTCCAACAGGCACCGTCCCAGCGAGCTGAATGCTTGATCGGGGTGCTGAATAGCCCAGAGAAAAAGCAAACTGGTGAATAAATCGCTGACTGCCGCGTGGCTAATACCTTCTGCACCCATCGTGACCCACAGCCATCCTTCGTTAAAGGCCAGTTTTATGTGTTCTACGCTTGGGTCATCCCGCAGGGCCACGTAGTCGGCCCAGGTGGCCCGATACCACTGGGCCTGACGCAGCGTGGGAGTAGCGGTCTTTGCAGGGGATGTGGT
>DASQNN010000534.1:0-4353 GCA_035644955.1 Nodosilinea sp.
CCGCTGCGGTGGTTTGCTACTAGAGCCCCCAGCACGGCAAGCGTGCGTCTACGGCTCTCCTACCATTCACCCCCATTAGGAGACTCCAATGCAAACCTTAACTACTCCAGCTGTTATCAACGAGTTTGTGCAAAGCCTGAACTACGATGCTCGCCGGTTGCTTAGCCTACCCGCTAACGGCAGCACTGAAGCCCTGCCCGCGCCTAAAACCACTAACCCCAATGCCATCGTCATCTGCACCAAGCGGGAGCGGTCTCTCACCGGTGACTTGCAGGATATCGCCATTGTCAACCCCACCTCTGGGGTGGTCTTTCCAGGGGCGCTGGTGCTAGCCAACCAAAACCTGGCTGAGGGTCGCCCCGACCCCGTTGCGGTAGCTCGCAACCCTGTGACCCTGCGCGTAGACCTGCCGGGCTTGGGCAGCCAGGGCACCAAAGTTGTGCCGAGTCCTACTAACTCCAGCGTGGCCACCGCCATCGATGACGTGCTTAAGGTTTGGAACGAACAGTCGCGGGCCGAGGGTTACGTGAATAGTTCGAAGTCTAACCTGTCGATTAAAAAGGCTTTCTCATCGGAACAGGCAGCGCTAGAGCTGGGCTTTAGCGCCAACTGGGCCAGCAACCAGGTGTCTGCTCAGCTCAAGGCCAGCCATAAGCAAGAGTCTTCAGTCTACGTGGCGCTGTACAAGCAGGTGTTCTACACGGTTACGATGGATCCACCGGCTCAACCGGCGGGGGTGTTTGCTCCCGAGACCAGCCTCAGCCAGCTTCAGCAGCTAATAAGCGCCAGTGCGCCCCCCGCCTACGTGCGCTCCGTAGACTATGGCCGCATGATCCTGGTGCGCATGGAAACCAGCGCCAACGAAACCAGCGTCAACGCAGAGGGCGCATTCTCCTACGCCATGAGCGGTGGCGGTACCGCAGCGGGCCATCTCAAGGCCGACTACGAGCGCATTATTCGCAACTCGACCTTCACGGTGGTCACCCTGGGCGGCAACCCAACCGTGGCGGCCCGCATTGCTAACCCCAACGACATTGACCAATTGAGCTCCATCATTCGAGACGGGGCCGCCTACCGCCAAGACAACCCCGGCACTCCCATCGCCTATACCGTGGCATTCCTAAAAAACAATGCGTTAGCCACCATGGGCTACACTACCCGCTACTTTGAAACCGAGTGCCGCCAGTTTAACAACGGGTTTGTGAGCGTACGCCACAGCGGCGGCTATGTCGCCAAGTTTGAAATCACCTGGCAGGAAACCGACGCCAACGGCAACTACACTGTGGCCCGCCAGTGGCACTCGGGTAACCAAACCGCTGGCTTTACCCACCAGCTCAACCTGCCGGGTGATGCCGCCAATGTGCGCATTAAGGCCTGGGCCAAAACCGGCCTCGCCTGGAACCCCTGGGGCCAAATTATGGACCACCAGGAAAATGGCCCCACCAATAAGACCTACCGGGTGCATGGCACCACACTGAACCGCAAGTGGGACGCGGCCTAGCCGGCCACGGCTCAACCTGAGCCCTGTCAATTGCCAAAAATCCCCCCGGAATGAGGTTTCATTTCGGGGGGATTTTCTAATGCTAAATTCCACTTGGGTACGAGGATTTAACCCATGGGATAGCCGCCCTAGCTGTCCCACGGCGTCCTGCCTTACCTACAAAACTACACCATGGCAACCAGCTTTTTCTTCACCCAGATGTCGGCTCTGGCGTGGAGATAAATAGGGTCGGCCTTGAGGGCGATCGCGCGATTGTAAGACTCCACCGCGTTGCCGTAGGCGCCCAGCTCGGCCAGCAGCTTGCCCCGGTTAAACCAGGCCTGGTGGTACTGGGGGTTGAGGGCAACGGCGCGATCGTAGGCGGCTAGGGCCTCGGCCTGGCGGTTGAGGCCGCAGAGGGCGTTGGCGCGGTTACTCCAGGCGGTGCAGTAGGTGCGATCGAGGGCTAGAGCCTGGTCAAAGGTATCTAGGGCCTGGGCAAACTGGTTCTGTTCGCAGAGGGCACAGCCTTGAGCGTTCAGGTCCTCGGCATCGGGGGCGGCAGCGCTAAAGTCGTGGTCGTGAGTGGGGAGCATGGGGGTGGTCTCGGGTGGCGCTTGGAAGAGGTTGGCGGGGCGCAGGGGCGACTAGCGAACACTTCCCATTGTGGAGCTGGGGAAAGACGGCGCTCAGGGAGGGTGTTACCCACAGTTGGTACGGGTTACAGCCGGGGAGGACTTTGCTCTATAGTGCAACCTATGCCTCAAGTATCTCTGACAGAACTGATTGCGGCGGTGCGAGCCGGGGAACTGGTGAGCTTTCCCACCGATACGGTGCCGGCGCTGGCGGCGCGGCCCGAGGCGGGCGATCGCATCTACACTGCCAAAGGCCGCAGCCTCGACAAACCGCTGATTTTGATGGGGGCGAGCCTGGGCGATCTGCTGCCCTACGTGGTGGGCAGCAAGGCAGAGCTGGCCCAGTGGGGGGCGATCGCAGAACAGTACTGGCCCGGTGCCCTCACCCTAGTGCTGCCCGCCTCAGGTCGCTTGCCCGAGGCTATGAACCCGCAGAACACCGGTACCGTGGGCCTACGGGTGCCCAACCACGCCCTGGCCCGGCACCTGCTAGAGCACACGGGTCCCCTGGCAACCACCAGCGCCAACCGCTCCGGCCAGCCGCCCCTGGAGACCATGGCCGCGATCGAGGTTAGCTTTCCCCAGGTGTACACCCTGGCGGCAGCGGCCCGCGCCGAGATTTATGCAACTCTAGCGGCAGCCATGCCCGCCCACGACAGCCCCCAGGGGTCGGGGTTGCCCTCTACCGTCGCCCGCTGGCAGGGCAATGGCTGGGAGGTGCTGCGATCGGGGGCGATCGCCCTGCCCACCGAAAACCCCTAAGGGCTGCCCCGATTGCTCCTAAGCGGTAGGCTAGCAGTACCTACCCTCTTATTCCGCCGCTATGGACTACCCCCCGGGCAACACCTTTACCGACCTGGCCACGCTGCAGCTGGCCTACGATCGCCTGCTGCACCAGGCCCAGCACCAGGCGGCCTTTCTCGGCACCGCTTCCCACGAGCTCAGGTCGCCCATCAACCAAATCATCAGCCTGCACCAGCTCATCCTCGAAGACCTGTGCGAAAACCCTGCCGAAGAGCGCGAGTTTATTGCCCAGGCCAACCAGGCTATTCAGACGGTGCTCAAAAACCTCGATCTGCTGATTACCCTCTCTAAGTTCGATATCGGTGCTCTGCACCCCCGCCTCACTCCTACCCTGCTCGACCCGCTGATTACTCGCGTACAGCGCATGATTGAAATGCAGTGCACCAATCGCCACTGTCGGTTGATTGTGGGACCTGTGGAGGCCACTCTACAGGTTCAAACTGATCCGGCATGGCTAGAGCAAGCCCTAGTCATGCTAATCGAAGCCGCCCTGGCCCAGGGTAGCCCGCAGATCGGCCTAACCGTGTCTGAAGACTCCACCACCGGCAATATTGCCCTGCATTTGGGAGCGAATCCTGGCGAGGCTCCACCGTCCGCCGTGGCCGCCCTATCGCCTGAGTTCCGCTACCAGCTAGCCGCCCGTCTAACGTCCCACCTAGGAGCTACCCTAGAATTTTTAGGCGCTGCAGAAAATCCTAAAAGTCTTCTGTGTCTGCAGCTACCGCGCCCTGCTAACTAATCCCCATACCGCCATTTCATTGAACGTTTGAATAAACCGTTCCATTTCAGGATATTTCGCGATAGTTTGGGCAAATTGCTTCCGGAATTGATCACTGCTTTCCTGTAGCTGACCTATGCCGCTGCCCTATAGATACTAAAGCGCAGCCTACCGGATCTGATCCCTGAAACCAAGTCACCGAAACAATTATGGAATTTGCCATCGTGCTCATTCTAGTCTTCATTGTGTGGACCAATGAGGCCTTGTTGGGAAAATCATTAATCCAAAAGCCTAAGCCCAAAACCGCAGAAGACGAGTTCACCGCTGCTCTAAAAAAGTATTTGGATAATGGCATTCCCGTCCGCATTGTCGAGAAAAAAGAGGAAGGAAAAAAGTAAGCTATTCTTACGTAGACGTTACCTACCCCAACTATGATTCAAGACTCGAATCCTGCTGTCTCTAACCCTGATGCCGCTGCCGAACCCGCTCCCGCCTTTGGCTGGACTCGCTATGCCGAGCGCATTAACGGACGATTTGCCATGGTGGGCTTTGTGGCGCTGCTGCTGCTAGAGCTAGTCACTGGCCAGACGTTTTTTAGCTGGCTGGGGCTGGGTTGAACCCAGGCCTAGCCCAGGTACGCTGTGCTGTCTAGCCCTTAGAAATGGTAGGCTTAGGGGTGATTTTTGAGGTGGTAGGGCTGTGGTTAACCCCAACGC
>DASQNN010000535.1:0-4619 GCA_035644955.1 Nodosilinea sp.
GGTGGGCGATCGCTACCTCGACATCTACAGCAAAGCCATCGCCACCCGCCACTAGCTACCGGTTCCCTCCACCCCTCTACCCTCCACCCCTCTACCCTCCACCCCATGTCCTCCACCCTCACCACTCTGGTACCCCGCCTGCCCCCCGCCATTGACGGCGTGGGCGACTACGCCGCGCGCGTAGCTGCCGGGCTGGCCCAGCGCCACGGCATTGCCACGCACTTTGTAGTGGGCGACCCCGCCTGGTCGGGGGAGCCAGCCACAGGGACAGCGATCGCGCAGCGATCGGCGGCGGCGGTGGCCCAGCACCTGCCCACCGACGGCAATGCCTCGGTGCTGCTCCACTACGTGCCCCACGGCTACGCCGCCAAAGCCTGCCCCAGCTGGCTGGTGCAGGCCCTAGAGCAGTGGCACCACACGACTCCCCAAGCCCAGCTGATCACCATGTTCCACGAGCTCTACGCCTTTGACTGGCAGCGGCCCTGGAGCAGCGACTTTTGGCTATCGCCCCGCCAGCGCCACTTGGCAGCGCGCCTGGCCCAGCTCAGCGATCGCTGTCTCACCAGCAGCGATCGCTACGCCCACCAGCTCCGCCACCTCAGCCGGGGCAAGCACCCCCAGGTGCGATCGCTGCCCGTCTTTTCTAACGTGGGCGAACCCACTTCGGTAGCCCCCTGGGGGCAGCGGCAGCCCCAGTTGGTGATCTTTGGCCAGCGCCACAGCAAAGGCCGCATCTACGGTGAATCGCTGTCTCTGCTTGAAGCGGCCTGTCAAACCCTTGGCATAGAGGGCATTTGGGACATTGGCCCCACCCTAGAGCACACCCCAGCCACCGTGGGCGGCGTGCCCATCGAACCCCTTGGCCCCCTGCCCACGGATGCCATTGGGGCTTACCTGAGCCAGGCCCGGGCGGGCTTTCTGGCCTACGACCCGCAGCGGCTCAGCAAGTCTGGCATTTTTGCCGCCTACTGCGCCCACGGGCTGTTGCCCATCAACCATCGGCGGCAAGACCGTCCGGGTGACGGCCTGACCGCAGGAATACAGTACTGGGTGCCTGGGCCAGCCGCTGACTTTGCCGCCGTTGCCGCCCAGGCCCATGCCTGGTACCAAACCCATACCCTGACCCACCAGGTAGATACCCTTGCCCAGCTTTTACCAGGATGCTCTACCCATGACCCTCACTCCATCAGGCTCTAACTATGGGCTGCGATCGCCTCGGCTGCTAGATTTTCAGCCTGCCCTGGCCTGGGCTGCCATCATTGGCCTCACCCTGATTACGGCGGGCGCTATCCTAGGCGGCGTCGGCAGCCTGCTGCGCTATGCCTTTCCGGCTGGAGCGCTAGCCGTTGGCCTGCTGCTGTACATCCGCTACCCGCTCATGTACGTCAGCTACACCTGGTGGATCTGGTTTCTCACTCCCTTTGTGCGCCGCTTAGCCGACTGGAAGTCGAGCTACCAGGAACCCAGCACCATTCTGCTGGCCCCCTACCTGGTGACACTGGTTGCTTTCATGACGCTTTTACAGGAAGTTCCCCGCGCCCCCCGGCAGGGCAGTCTGCCGTTTGTGCTCTCGGCTTGCGGCATTTTGTATGCCCTGATGATTGGCTATGTCCACCTATCGCCGACAGAACTGGTAGCGCCCTTTCTCAACTGGTTCACGCCGATTTTGTTTGGGTTGTTTCTGTTTACCCACTGGCGCGACTACCCGGCCTACAGCCAAACCATTCGCCGCAGTTTTTTGTGGATGGTGCTGCTCGCCGGAGCCTACGGCATCTATCAATACATGGTGCTGCCCGAGTGGGATGCCCTCTGGCTGACCCAGTCTGGGCTCATGTCCAGCCATGGCGATGCCGAACCCCAGGGGTTTCGCGTCTTTAGCACCATGAACTCCACCGGGCCGTTTTCCGTCACCATGCTGGCGGGGCTGATGCTGCTGTTTTCTGACACCAGCCAGCTCAAACTACCCGCCAGCGGCATTGGCTACCTGGCCTTTTTGCTCACCCAGGTGCGATCCTCCTGGCTGGGGTGGATCGTTGGCATTCTGGTGCTGGGCACTTCCCTCAAACCCAAGCTACAGATGCGGCTGTTTATCACCATTCTGCTGATGGCGCTCTGCGTGGTGCCCCTGGCCACCATTGAGCCCTTCGGCAGCGTCATCCAAGACCGCATAGACTCTTTTAGTAACCTGGACGACGACACCAGCGCCAACGGTCGCTTTGGCATTTATGAAACCCACCTTGGCCCCGCCGCCAGCAACGTCTTAGGGTTGGGTTTGGGCGGGCTGCAAGGCATGGGCGAAACCCTAGACAGTGCCGTCCTTGACACCCTCTACACCCTGGGGTGGATTGGCACCCTTAGTTACGTGGGCGGATTGATTTTAGTTACCTTTTCGCTGTTTCAGACCCCGGCTGCCCGCTCCGACCCCTTCGCCAGCGCTACCCGATCGATTGTCACGGCGGTGGTGTTTATGCTGCTGTTTGGCAACCTCTTTCTAGACCTGTCTGGAATGGTGCTGTGGGGCTTTTTGGGCATTGGCATGGCGGCCAACAAGTACTACGCCGCCCAGGCATCGCTTCGGTGAGCCTGCCCCTTGGTAGCAGTTATTTGAACCAAAATCCGCAGTAGCTTTGCCCAACGTCCTGATCTCTTAAGACTATCGCCGTAGGTAATACTACGAACCGCTGGAGCCCCCTTGCTCCAAAAAGTGCAGCCATTGACCCAGCAGCAACTCCAATGCAAAAAAAAATAGCCGTCATTGGCAACAACTGGTTTCCAACTCAGCCCGGCGGGCTCGATCGCTACGTCTACGAGCTTGTCCACGGTCTGGTGAGCCTCGACTATGGCGTTGACCTCTATGGCCTTGGTCTCCCCGCCCAAAGTACAGTTCCAGCCCTTAATCTGCACAACCTGGCTAGCCACGACCAAGGTTTGGTGCAGCGGCTCAGCTCGGCCTACGGGCGCAGCCGTGGCCTAGGTCAAGGTGAACTTCAGGCTGTTAACCTGCACTTTGCCCTGTACAGTTTTGCCGCCCTGCCTCACCTGCCGCACGGTGTTCCCGTCACCTGCAACTTCCACGGCCCCTGGGCGCTCGAAAGCCAGCAGGAGGGGGCCGGGCGGCTCAGCGTTGCCTTTAAACAGTGGGTCGAGCAGCGGGTGTACAGCCGCTGCGATCGCTTCATTGTGCTCAGCAAAGCCTTCGGCACCGTGCTCCACCAGCACTACGGCATTCCGTGGGAACGCATCCACATCATCCCTGGCGGGGTCGACACCACCCGCTTCCAGAACAATCTCGCCCGCGATGCCGCCCGCACTCATCTGGGCTGGCCGAGTGATCGCTTTGTGCTCTTTACCCCCCGCCGCCTGGTGCAGCGCATGGGCATTGGCCCCCTGCTTAGCGCCCTGGTGCAGGTGCGCCAGCAGGTGCCGGAGGTATGGCTGGCGATCGCGGGCAAAGGCCCCCTGCGCGCCGCTCTAGCACGCCAGGCCACCGAGCTGGGTCTAGACGACTGCGTGCGGTTTTTGGGCTTTGTGCCGGACGACGACCTGCCCGTGGCCTACCAGGCCGCCGACCTCACGGTCATTCCCAGCCAGGCGCTGGAGGGCTTTGGCCTGGTGCTGCTAGAGTCACTGGCCTGTGGCACCCCGGCGGTGTGTACGCCAGTGGGGGGCATGCCCGAGGTGCTGCTGCCCTTTAACCCAGATCTGGTTTTTACCAGTGGGGGCGAGGGGGCGATCGCCCAGCGGTTACTCGATTTTGGCCAACGCAAAATGCCGCTGCCCAGTCGGGACGATTGTCGAGCCTATGCAGAAGGATTTGCCTGGGGGGCGATCGCTTCTCAGGTAAGCAAAATTCTCTTGCAAACAGCTTTATAAACTTTCGGTGAGCCACCGGCAAAAACGTTGACGCCCATCAGCACAATCACTTAGATTGAGGGCTGCATCATGCAACATTAGTACATTGAAAAACCTGTACTTGTCTTGCAATCTTTTCAAGGGTGTCCATTTAGTCTGCCAAAGGTGCACTACCGCAGTTGCCGCTCTGTTCTGCTAAAAGCAGCGGCATTTCTCCACGAGTCTTACAGCACTCTCGACAGTCTATTTGGTAAAAACCTATGAACTTTTTCAATCCTCGTTCCCTTTCTTTGGTCGCCGCCACCGCAGTACTCACGGCGATTTCCATGGTGCAAACCGAAGCGGCCCACGCCTTTTTGATCAAGCGCACTCCTGGCACGCCCGCAGCGTCGACCATCAACCCTTCCCTGGCTGCACCCACGGTTCTTGATTTCAACAGCCAATCTGGAGATGTTCCTACTACTGCAACCTCCATTGGCAGTGGTACTACTGGCGACAGTCTCAATGGGGGCGCCAAGATCAGGGAGGTTTCTGGCTCTGCTAATTATACGGGTACCGCACTACAAGTTGGCTTAGACAGTACCACTGGTAACAATCCCCCCCCAAGGAATGGAGCAGTTAGCTTGACCTTTGACGACCCCAGAGGCATGGGCTACTTTGGCTTTCTGTTGGCTCAAACCCCAAATAATGCAGCAAACGCTACCATCTCATTCATCTCGAAAATCAATGATAGTGTTACCACGTTTACTATGGCTCAGCTACTTGGA
>DASQNN010000536.1:0-15521 GCA_035644955.1 Nodosilinea sp.
AGGCGGGTAGGTGGGTAGATGGGTAGATGGGTAAATGGGATGACAAATGGAACAGGTAGAGAAGTTGGCAATTGATTTCACATCCCCTCATCCCCTCATCCCCTCATCCACCCATCCACCCATCCACTCCCCCACTCCCCCACTCCCCCACTCCCCTCAAGCCGGCGGGCTCTCCAGCGATCGCTTGGGGGCATAGTTCACCACGGGCGGCGCAGCCGGAGGCACGCCCTGCCACCCCTGAACGGGTCTCTCCTGGTGGGTGCTAAACTCGGCGGCGGCGGGGTTGTAGGCAGCGGTGGGGGTTTGAGTTGCAGCATCGGCCAGCCACTGCTCGTAGTCATCGAGGGATTGCACGACGACATTGGCCTGGTTGGCGGCGAAGTAGGTGCCGCTAAACAGTGAGTCGCGCAGGCGGTAGGTGCCGGGGCGGGTGGGGGTGAGTTCTAGGTCGATGTCGTGGTTGGGCACCACATCTTGCTTGAGGCGAAAGGCGGGGACGTAGAAGCCGTGCAGCACATCGTCAGAATGCAGGGTAAGGCGCACCCGGCGATCGCAGGGCAGGTGCAGCTCGGTACTGGTGACGTTTTGCTCGGGGTAGCGAAACACCCAGGCCCACTGCTTAGCAGTCACATCAATGGCTTCGACGGGGGCTGTCTCTAGCGCACCTTTGATCTCTTGTTGCGGAGTGCTGTCGAAGGGAGCAGCGTAGGCCGACTGCATGAGCTGCGGCTGGGGCAGCGTAACTAGCTGCTGAGGCCCCTGCAGAGCCATTTTTTCGTAGGTGCGATAGCTCACGGCCGCTAGAGTCAACACCAGCACAATCGGCACCGCCGTCCAGACAACCTCTAGAGTGGTGCTGCCCTCAATTGGAGGGCCGTCGCTAAGGTCGTACTTATCGGCGCGGTGAAAAATGAGCGCATAAAGAAAGGGGCCAATCACCCCCAAATAGACGAAGGTGCCCAACCCGGTAAATAGGCTGAACAAGTCGTCAATGAGTTTGGCCTCGGCAGTTGCCTCAGGCGGAAACCAGGAGTAAGACTGCTGCGCCATCCACAGGCTGACCAGCACAGCAAAAATAGCGTAGACCGTAAGCGCTAAAATCGCACGGAGTTTCATGGGCTGCGCAAAGGCTGGATGAGGGGGTAAGGAGGCGGGAGCGATCGCAACAATACATCGCACCAATCTTTGGTTGGAGCGTAGCGCCATCCCCAACCATAAATCTCTATCAAAAGAGGTAAAGTCTAACCTTTGACAGACCGGGGCGCGAGTTACCTTTTAACGGCGGTAAAAAACGATTGAAGCAAACTAGGCTCACCGTTTAGAGGATGGATTTTTAAAGCAACACCCTGCTAAAGCAGGATGGGTGATTGATCTATAGCAAGAGACGCCTCGTGGCTATAGAAACAGATTTGCCAGAAAAATATTTTGATGCCCCCTTTGAGAGAGGGAGAACCATTTTTATCCCGCAAACATGAAGGACAACAAGGAGCAAATTTTTCGACGCTCTTTCTATGCTCATCACTAGGAAAATTTCATGTTCTACCATAAAAAACGCCTGCAATATTTCACCAAGCCAGAAAAGCCCGATCCGATCTACGCCAAGCAGCTGCAAGAGTTGATTGGCGGGCCTTTCGGCGAAATGTCCGTAATGATGCAATACCTCTTTCAGGGCTGGAATTGCCGAGGTCCGGCAAAATATAAAGACATGATGCTCGACATTGGTACTGAGGAAATTGGCCACGTTGAGATGTTGGCCAACATGATTGCTCATTTGGTTGACAAAGCCCCTGCGGATGTTCAAGAAAAAGCTGCTCTAGACCCCATTGTTGAAGGGGTACTGGGCGGTATGAAAACTGAAGACATCATCATGGCCAGCATGAACCCCAAACATGCAGTGATGGCTGGTGGTGGCGCTTTACCCGCCGACAGCGTGGGCTATCCCTGGAACGGCAACTACATTGTGGCCTCGGGCAACCTGATGGCCGACTTTTTCTCTAACGTGCAGGCTGAGGCCCAGGGCCGTCTACAGGCCGTGCGTTTGTACGAAATGTCCACCGACGCCGGTGTGAAAGACACATTGAGCTACATGATCGCCCGCGATACCATGCACCAAAATCAGTGGCTGGCCGCGATCGAAGAACTCAAGGCCGATGGGCTAGAAAGTCTGCCCGTGCCCAGTAACTTTCCGCAGTCGCAGGAAAAACAAGACGCCTCCTACACCTTCTGGAACCTGTCGGAAGGCACCGAAAGCCAAGAGGGTCGTTGGGCAAAAGGCCCCAGCCCCGACGGCAAGGGCGAGTTTACCTATCTGGAAAATCCAGAAGGCCAAAGCCCGATGGGCGAAGCTCCGGTTCCTAACCCCAAGCTTTACTCCACGCCTAAGCAGCCGCTTACACCCAAGCAGTAGAGCGTAAGCCTCTCCCAGGGGTCAGATGCCTTCCATGCTACCTAGTAGGGTTGTTAAGGCACCTGACCCCTTGAGTCGTTTTGGTTATGGCTGCTTTGTGGGGCAAAAGGTTAGGATTCCTCTAAATCCCCCTTTGTTGCAGCTTTCCACAGGATGGGGCTTGAGGGGAATCTAACCCTCAAGCCCTTTCTGCTAAGCCCCTATGCCCACCACTGCCCAGCGATTGCAAGACTTTGTTAATTTTGTGCGAGAACACCTCAAGGGCGATGAGAAAGGCGAAGCGCCAATCTTTTTAGACAAATTTTTTCGCGCCTTTGGCCACGAGGGTGCAGTGGAAGCGGGTGCTGTCTACGAAGAGCGCATTGCCAAGGGCAGCAAAAAGGGCAAAACCGGCTACGCCGACCTGGTATGGAAGCCCCGCGTGCTGATCGAAATGAAAAAGCGCGGGGCCGACCTCAGCAAGCACTACTCCCAAGCGTTTGATTACTGGCAGCGGGCGGTACCCAACCGGCCCCGCTGCGTCATGCTGTGCAATTTCGACGAGTTTTGGGTCTACGACTTCGACACTCAGATCGACACGCCTATCGACATGGTGCCCCTGGCCCAGCTGAGCGATCGCGTGGCGGTCTTTGGCTTTATGGAAGTCACCGAGCGCAAATCGGTGTTTGGCAACAACCAGGTGGAGGTGACCGAAAAAGCCGCCGGACGAATGGGCGAGCTATATACGATGCTGCGCGATCGCCTAGGATCCGACTAAGGAGGCCCCATGATTCGCTTTGCGATCGAAACACCTCTGGGCTTTACGGTCAGAACCAGCCACACCTATTGGCAAAAACTAATCACCAAGCATCCAGACATTGCAAGCCTTGAAGATTTAGTACACCAAACACTACAGGCCCCTGATGAAATTCGCCAAAGTAGTCGTGATGAGGGCATATTGCTGTTTTACCGGCTGCGTAAAACTCAGCGTTGGGTTGTTGCTGTTGCTCGGCACTTAAACGGAGAAGGGTTTCTCATTACGGCCTATCAAACCGATGCCATTAAAGAAGGAGTAGTACTATGGCTCAAATAAAAGTCTTCTACGAACCTGAGATGGAATTGCTCACCGTCTTCTGGCAAAATCCACGCCCCAATCAACTGTGTACCGAGCTTGGCGATGGCGTTATTCTGATCAAAGATGCCGACAATGGCGAACCTATTGGTATGGAGTTGCTATCTTACAAACCGGGCGACAGCCGTTTCGACTCCGTGAGCGTAGAAATTGGATCGACTCAGCCCGCTGCTTAGATATTAACCCAGCTACTGCGTAGGTTGGGTGGCGCGATAGCAGAACCCAACACAACCATCTCTAGCGTTGGGTTTCACTTCGTTTCACCCAACCTACGCCTGATGTTTTGTCAGTCAACCAGATCGATTGCAGTAGCTGATTTGGCGGCTGCGCCGAGTCTGTCTTGAGGTGGAGATCGTGCAGTGGGCTGATAGTGGCTTTGCCTTACCCGTCACTGTCCCTTGTGCCCGAATGAACACCGTCTAGCCTGCGGCAGGGCTGCGCTGACGCCCCTGAAGTTTCACCTGGTCTAAGGGGGAATCCGGCGGTTTTGGCCAGCCCCGGTCCGGCACGAAAGGTTTAACTTTTGTAAGATCTCCCCAGCACCCTTCGCGCAGCGGGAGATTTTGCAACGGCATGGGACGATTCAACCTGACGGGGTTCAGACGGTTTTGGGCGATCGCCAAGTCCTACTGGTTTGGCGACGAAAAGTGGAAAGCCGGGGGCCTGCTGCTGCTGATTGCGGTGTTTTTGCTGGGCTACACCGGCCTCAGCGTGGTGCTCAACAACAAGCGCGGTGTGATGATTTCGGCCCTCTCAGCCAGGGATGAAGCCCGGTTTTGGGAAACGGTGCTGGTGTTTATTGGCGTGCTGGTGGCCTACGCGCCGCTGATGGCCGGCTACGACTACCTGCAAAAGCGCCTGGGTTTAGAGTGGCGGCGCTGGCTCACCGGCCGGTTTGTGGGCGACTACTTTCGCGATCGCGCCTTCTACGACATTCAGCAGTTTCAGCCCGATATCGACAACCCCGACCAGCGCATCGCCGAAGACGTCAAGAACTTTACCCAGCAGTCCCTGGCGCTGCTGCTGGTGGTGGTCAGCTCGGTGCTCCAGGTGATCGCCTTTAGCGGCGTGCTGTGGGGCATATCCAAAAACCTGGTCGGCTTTCTGGTGCTCTATGCCCTGGTGGGCACCCTGGTGACGGTGCTGATCTTTGGTCAACCCCTGGTGCGGCTCAACTTCGAGCAGCTCAAGCGGGAGGCCAACTTTCGCTTTAGCCTGGTGCGCATTCGTGAAAATGCCGAGGCGATCGCCTTTTACCGGGGCGAGGCCCAGGAGGCCAGTCAGGTGAACAACCGGTTTATGGCCGCCTTCGAAAACTTCAAAAAGCTGATCGTGTGGGAACTCAACCTCAACGCCCTCACCAACGCCTACGAGTTCATTCCCTTTGTGCTGCCGGCGATCGTTGTCGCCCCCGCCGTGTTTGCAGGCGACATTGAAGTGGGCAAGGTCTCCGAAGCCCAGGGCGCGTTTGTGCGGGTGTTCTTTTCTCTCAATGTGGTGGTCGCTCGGTTCTCAGAACTGACCTCCTTTGGGGCTGGCATCGACCGTCTCTACAGCTTTGCCGAGGCGTTGAACCACGTAGACAAGGTAGATGCCCAGGCCCCCGACGCCGCCCAAGGCGAAGCCGCCCCAGCCCGGCCCACCATCGCCATTGAAACCGCAGATTCGCTGGCCCTGGCCAATTTCACCCTGCAAACGCCCAACTACAAGCGCACCCTGGTCGAAAATCTCTTTATCGATATACCCGACAAAACGGGGCTGCTGATTGTGGGGCCGAGCGGCTGCGGCAAGAGTTCGCTCTTAAGGGCGATCGCAGGCCTGTGGCAGTCCGGCAGCGGCACCATTCACCGCCCCGACCTAGACAACATTTTGTTCCTGCCCCAAAAGCCCTACATGATTCTCGGCACCCTGCGGGACCAGTTGCTCTACCCGCACACCCGTCAAGCGGTTGAAGACACCATCCTCCAAGCCGCCCTCCAAAAAGTAAACCTGACCAATTTGGCAGAGCGCTTCGGTGGCTTCGACGCGGTGGAAGAGTGGGGCGACGTGTTGTCTTTGGGTGAACAGCAGCGGCTCACCTTTGCCCGCATTTTGCTCAATCGGCCCGACTTTGCCATTCTCGACGAGGCCACCAGCGCCCTAGACCTGGCCAACGAAGCCAAGCTCTACGATCACCTGCGCCACACCGGCACCACCTTTATTAGCGTCGGCCACCGAGAGTCGCTCAGTGAGTACCACCAAAACACCCTCGAACTGGGTGAAGATCACACCTGGGCACTAAAGAGCCCTGGTTTGGCGACGGCCGATTCCTAGGTCTGGCATGGCTCCCTGGGCCTGGGGGAAGCTCGCTGCCCAGGCCCCATAACCGGCCCAAAAACCGGCCCAAAAACCGGTGCTATTCTTAGGGCCGCATGACATTGCAATTGCCATTTAGTGGTAATGGTTACCGATTGACCCAGGGTTAGTGCTTAACCTGTACCGAGGTGCATTTACCAAGCGGTCTAGGTGGCGACTTCACGTTAGAACGCACAAGTTCTAGCGTTCTCACAATCTACAGGACCCTTTGCCCGCCTACTTCTCTGGAGGTATGTCGGCGGCAGTTAACCTGGTTAGCCTAGAAAAATAGGCATATTTACCCTGTGATGGTTAAGATGGACAGGTTAAGAACGCAGAAAACAAGAGTCTCATTCAAGATCTTAAGAATTAATTAATTTTTGAGTTACAATTTTTATGAGTAACGAGGAGTGTCGTTATGTTTGTACGATTAGCCGAGCAACACCGTCAATTTGTTAGGGATCTCGTCATGAATCTTCAGGCGCTGGCCACAGTGCTCGAAGAGATGGGTTATCTGGCGTCCTGCTATACCTGCGGTGGCCAGATGAACAGCGCCTCCTTCATGGTAAGCCTGGGCGATGACCATCTGATTCGCTTCTTGGTGTCTGACTACGGCATCACTTGGACTGAAATGCGCGACGATCGCGAGCTGATGAAGCTGGAAGGGGCCGAAGCCATCCACCAGCTGCAGGAGTTGGCCGACCTGGTCAAGTTTCGCATCCAGCCCGTAGGATCTGAGCAGGTCGTTCCGACAAAAGCCTAGGAACTGTCTAAGTTCTTTGGCCAGGGTCGGGTGCGCCCGACGATTTGAAAGCTATCATTTTGCCCCCTTTGGGGGACGCGACACCGCTGAGACTCAACGGTGTTTTTTAGTGTCTTTTTTAGGGTTTCCAGTCCCCTTGTAAACTGGCCCCTTGTGAAGCTGGCCCGGTGTTAGGCCGGCACCACCGTGCGCTTGAGGCCGGCCAGGCCAAAGGCATTGTGCACGGCCCGCAGAGCGGTAGTGCCCTCGTCTTCAGCCACCACGCAGCTAATTTTGATTTCTGAGGTGGCAATCATTTGCAGGTTGATGCCCTGCTCCGACAGCGCCTTGAACATGCGGGCCGCTACGCCGGGGGCGTAGATCATGCCGGTGCCGACCACGCTCACCTTGGCGATCGCATCGTCCACCGCCACATCCCCCAGGCCCAGTTCGGCAGCGGCGGCCTCAACTACGGCCTTGGCGGTTGGGGCATCGGCCTGGGCCACGGTAAAGGCAATGTCGCGGGTGGCTTGCCCCTGCACCAGCCGACAGCGCTGCGACTGAATGATCATATCGACGCTGACGCCGTGGGTGGCCAACAGCTGAAAGATGTGGGCCGCCATGCCGGGGCGATCGGGCACGTGGCGAATGGCCACCCGGGCCTGCTTGAGGTCTAGGGCCGCCCCCCGCACCTCTGGCACCGTGGCGTTGGCCGTAGGCGCGTCCTGGGGCATGGGCGACGAGGTCACTTCAAAGGCTTCGCAGAGCACGGCAATGGCGCGATCGCAGTCGTTCACGTCAAGGGTGCAGCTGACCTTCACCTCCGAGGTCGAAATCAGCTGAATGTTGATGCCCGCCGCCGCCAGGGATGAAAACATCTTGGCCGCTACCCCGGGCCGGCCAATCATGCCCGCCCCGGCGATGCTGATCTTGGCCATTCGCTGGTCGACCATCACCTCGGCCTGGGTAGTGTCGGTGGGGTTGCTGCGCAGGGCGGGAGCAATCGCCGCCGCCACCGCCTCAGCCCGGGTCAGGTTGCCCTTCACCATGGTGAAGGCAATGTCGTTGGTGTTGCCCTCGTGGATGGACTGGATAATTAAATCGACATTTAGCGCCTGGGTAGCCAGTTCGCCAAACAGGCGGGCGGCAATGCCGGGGCGATCGGGAATGCGCAGCAGGGCCACCTTGGCTTGGTCGGTGTCAAACTCGACCGCATCCACTGGGTGGGCCAGCTCCAGACCCTCCAGGGGGCGCGGCTGGGGCCGGGGCGAAATCACGCGGGTGCCGGGTTCATCGGTCCAGCTCGATCGCACCACCAGAGTAACGCCGTAGTTGCGGGCAATCTCCACCGCCCGGGGGTGCAGCACCTTGGCCCCCAGGCTGGCCAGCTCCAGCATTTCATCGCTGGTAATCTCCTCCATCAGCTGGGCTTCGGGCACCAGGCGCGGGTCGGTGGTGAGAATGCCGGGCACGTCGGTATAGATTTCGCACTTCTCGGCCTGCAATGCCGCCGCCAGGGCCACCGCCGAGGTGTCAGAGCCGCCCCGGCCCAGGGTGGTAATTTCGAGATCAGAGGTTTGGCTAATGCCCTGAAACCCCGCCACCACAATCACCTTGCCTTCTTTGAGGTGGCGCTGCAGGCGATCGGTTTTAATTTTTAGAATGCGGGCGCGGGTGTGCTCGGCCTCGGTGACAATGCCCACCTGGGCCCCCGTCAGCGAAATGGCCTCCTGCCCCTGGGCGTGGAGCGCCATGGTCAGCAGCGCAATCGAGACCTGCTCGCCGGTTGAGAGCAGCATATCCATCTCCCGGCGACTGGGCTGATCGGTAATGTCGGTGGCAAGCTTGACTAGGCCATCGGTGGTCTTGCCCATGGCCGACACCACCACCACCACCGAATTGCCAGCCTCTACCGTGGCCTTGACCCGCTGGGCCACCGCCTGAATGCGCTCCACGGTGCCAACGGAGGTGCCCCCATATTTCTGTACGATCAGCGCCATAGTGTTGTCGTTTGCCTCCCTGCGTGGGTCAAGTAGCGCCCCTAAGGGGACATCGCGGCCTTTGCCTGGCCCCTGGTCAGGCTGGAGAAAAGTTCCCCAAATTCTATCCCTATCTCGTCGTTTGGGTCCGCCCATTCTGCCCCGTAACGTTGAGGATGCCGGGCAGAATGGGTTATAAAGCCGGATCTTTTACTCTATCAGTCTGGGCCCTGCCAACGACACCCCCCAGGAACACCTTGTCACAATCTTGGTCAGGTCAAAGGGATATAGCACAGCGCACAGTATTTAGCGGTATTCTGCTTTATAACGAAAAGTAACAACTTGCTTCCCCGGTATTGTCATGCAGACCGTCCCCCGTTCCCTCGACCCCAGCACCAGCGCCCAAGATACGGTTCTTAAAGACCCCGCTCCCACCCTAGAAGTGCCGCCAGTTACCCCCGGCAAACCCCAGGTAGTCATTGTGGGGGGCGGCTTTGGCGGTCTCTATGCGGCCCAGCAGCTCGGTCGGGCCGATGTGGAAGTCACTCTGATTGACAAGCGCAATTTCCACCTGTTTCAGCCGCTGCTGTACCAGGTGGCCATGGGAGGGCTGTCACCCGGCGATATTGCCTCGCCGCTGCGTGGGGTGCTGAGCGCCCAGAAGAACACCCGCGTGCTGATGGGCGAAGTTACCGACATCGCCCCCGAGCAGCAGACGGTCAGTCTCAAAGACGGCCGCATCATTCCCTACGACAGCTTGATTGTGGCCACCGGCATGAGCCACTTTTACTTTGGCCGCGACGACTGGGCCGATGTGGCCCCCGGTCTCAAGACCGTAGAAGACGCCCTGGAAATGCGGCGGCGCATCTTTGCAGCCTTTGAAAAAGCCGAAAACACCAGCGACCCCGAGTTGAAGAAAAGCCTGCTCACCTTTTTGATTGTGGGCGGTGGCCCCACTGGGGTGGAGCTAGCCGGGTCGCTGGCAGAGCTGGCCTACCACACCCTGCGCCACGACTTTCGCCACATCGACACCACCGACAGCCGGATTTTGCTGGTCGAAGGCATGGATCGGGTGCTGCCCCCCTTCCCACCAGAGCTCTCGGCCCGGGCTAAAACTGACTTAGAAAAAATGGGTGTAGAGGTGCTGACTCAAACCCTGGTAACCGACATTGCCGGTCACCAGATCACCCTCAAGCAGGGCGATGAGGTGACCACCCTGAGCGCGGGCACCGTGCTGTGGGCGGCAGGGGTGCGCGACCCTGGCATGGGCGGCATTTTGGCCAACAGCACCGGGGCCGAGCGCGATCGCTCGGGCCGAGTCATGGTCAGCAACGACCTCAGTCTGCCCACTCACCCCAATATTTTTGTGGTGGGCGACCTGGCCCACTTTGCCCACCAGGGTGAGCGCCCCCTGCCCGGAGTGGCCCCCGTCGCGATGCAGGAAGGTAAGTACGTAGCCCGACTCATTCAAAAGCGGCTCAAAAACGACACCCTGCCACCCTTTGAGTACAAAGACACCGGCAGTTTGGCGGTAATTGGCCGTCACGCCGCCGTGGTCAACCTGCCCTGGACCAAGCTCACCGGCTTTCCGGCCTGGTTTGTGTGGCTGTTTGTGCACATCTTTTACCTGATTGAGTTTGACAACAAGCTGATGGTGATGACCCAGTGGGGGGCCAACTACCTCACCCGCAAGCAGGGGTCGCGGCTGATTACTGAGAAGGTGATGGAGAAGAGCGATACCAGCGCCTGAGCAACCTCCTGCAAGCCATTGCCGCTAATGTTTAAGGGGTACCCTGCACAGCCTTGCTATGTCCCTTAACGCCCAACTGCCCGACTACGAACGCCACCTGCTGGCGGCGATGGCTTACTTTTTAGGTCGCGATCCCGATGCCCAGGCGCGGGCTTGCCTGTGCATGTACCTGCGCCAGGCCGAGCCCCGCATTATGGCGCAGGTGCGTTACTACGCCCACCAGCTTTCGGCCCAGACGGGGCAGCCCGTCGAGCCCTACGACCTGCTGGCTATGATTGCCCAATCCCCCGCTGCTGTTACGGCCGCCCTGCCGCACCTGGGCCGCGTCCATGACGACAGCCAGCCCGACGTATTTAGCGATCGCCCGGTTAGTTAGCGCTCCTGGCGAGTAACCCCGCCGGTTAAGTTTCGCAATTGATGCTGGATTTTGGGAGTTGCCTGTGTATAGATCCTATCAAGGCAACTCAGTGGAATTTGTGATGGCGTCTTTTTTATTGCAGGGGTTCCGACCACGATTGAATGCCCGGTGGGGGCGATTTGCAGGGCTCATGGGGGCAACCCTGGCCAGCAGCATGCTGCTGGCGGCGCCGGGGTACCAGGCCCAGGCCCAGGCCAATTCTGCCGCCACCGTCACCGAAATTTTAGACAGTAACCAGGTCTACATTCAAAACCGGGCCGCCCAGGTCAACAGCGTGGCCCAGCAGCGCCAGCAGGTGCGAACCCGCTCTGCCCGCGCTTCATTGCGGTTTAATACTGGGGCCGTCGCTCGCCTGGCCCACAACTCCAGTTTGGTGGTGGGGCAGTGTGCCCAGCTGAACCGAGGTACGCTGCTGGTCAACGGCACCCTCAACGGCTGCTCGACGTCAACGGTGGCCGGGGTGCGCGGCACAATTTATACCATCGAGGTGACCGACACCGGCGAAACCATTATTCAGGTGTTTGAAGGCGAGGTAGTGGTCGAGCGCAACCGCAACCCAGAGCCGACTGACTCAGTGGCAGATGACTTCAACCCCCTCGATCCATCCCTCGACCCGGTGGTACCCGGCACCGACCCAGTGGTACCCTTTGCCAACCCGCTGGAGCCCCCCTCTGGTACGGGAACCGGCCCAGGTATTGACCCACCCTCCATGGAACCAGGCAGTCCAGATTTTGAGCCATCCTTTGAACCCGAACCGCTTACCCCGCCCACTGGGCCGCCCCCAGACCCCATGACGGATCCCATGACAGAGCCCCTTGGCAATAAGCCTACCGACGGGCTTTTGGTAGCCGCATCTGGGCTCAAGCAAGCGGGCTCACCAACCAGTGACCTAGATCCTGATCCCGCTTTGCCTGCGGGGAATGCTGAGGGAGAAACCGTAGACTTTACCGAAAATGACTCCTTGACGATCGCGGAGGGTCAGCAGGTGATCATCGATGGCAACAATGACGAAGCCGTGATTCTGGCGCTGTCACCAGAAGACTTTATTGATCTCTTAGAAGGCCCGCTAATCAACGGTTTTGCCTTAGAAATTCCCGGTATGGCTAACCTGCGGCGATCCTTTGAGCAGCTGTTTCCAGGAGTGCCGTTGCCCTACTACTGGGTACCGCAAATACCCAGTCCGCCCATCCGCTTTCCCTTCCCGTTCTAGGGTTAACCCATGACGCCGATGACGCCTGGGGATACTTGCTGTGGTTAAAGCCTACCGACGTCTGTTTCAGCTGGGGCACGGGCTGATGGTGAGCTGGGCGGTATTTGGGGCGATCGCCCTGGCCTCCCAGCACCCGTGGTTTTTGCTGATTGAGGGCCAGGCCCAGTCGTTTTTGCTGCGGCTGCGGGGGCCGGTGCCAGCCCCCGACGAAATTGTAATTTTGGGGATTGACGAATACTCCCTCAGCCAGGGCGATTTGTATCGGGCTGACCCCGATCGCTACCCCTTTCTGGCGCCGCTGTCGATCTGGCCCTGGCAGCGGCAGGCCTACGCCCAGGCGATCGAACAGCTGATGGCGGCTGGGGCCAAGGCGGTGATCATTGATGTGCTGCTGGTTAATCCCAGCGGCTACGGCCCGGCCGACGATGCGGCCTTAGAGGAAACCCTGACTCGGTGGGGCGATCGCGTGGCCCTGGCCGCCGCCTACGATGTGTCGAGCAGCGATTTTGGCCTGTTTACCAGCCTGCTGGAGCCAATCTACGGCAGCCCAGCCCAGGTGGGGCTGATTAACCTGGAGGCCGATGCCGACGGCAAGTACCGCACCTTCCCCGACAGGGGCATCGAAACCCTGCGCCAGACCCACGGCTTTGGGGATAGCTTGCCCTCCCTGGCCGGGGCGGCACTGGCCGCCGCCGACTACCCCCCGCCCCAGCGCCAGAGCCAGGATCTGTTTTTCTACGGCCCGGCGGGCACGTTTCCAGTGGTGTCGTTTGTGCAGGTGCTCGACCCCACCAACTGGCCCCTGATTGCCGACCAGTTTGAAGACAAGATTGTGCTGATTGGCCCCGTGGCCGAATCGTTTCAAGACCGCAAGCGCACCCCCATCGACAATGGGATGCCGGGGGTTGAAATTCACGCCCATGCGCTGGCTGCGCTGATGGAGGGCAAAACCCTGGGTGCGGCCGTGCCCAATCCGGTAGCGCAGGGGCTATTGACGGCGATCGCCATCGCCGCGATCGGGCTGGGGCTGGGCTACCGGTTAACCCAGCCCGTACCCAGGCTGGTGGGCTTTTTGGGCGCGATCGCCGCCTGGGGAGCGCTGGCCTACCTGTTGATGGTGCACCGCGATCGCCTGGTACCCGTTGCCATCCCCGTCGCCTGTCTGGGCATGGGCGGCGTTACCTACATCGCCACCGGGGCCGTCAGCAACCGTTTAGAAGAACAGCGCCTGCGTCGCACCCTGGAGCGCTACGTGGCCCCCTCGGTGGCCCAAGAAATTCTCAATCAGCCCGAAGACTTCACCAGCCTCACTGTGGGGCAGCGGTTTCAGGCGGCGGTGCTGTTTTCAGACATTCGCGGGTTTAGCCGCATTTCGTACCAGCTGGGGGCCGAAGAAACCGTCAGCCTGCTCAACACCTATCTCGATGTGATGGTGGCCGCCATTTTGGAGTACCGGGGCACCATCGACAAGTTCATTGGCGATGCGGTGATGGCCGAGTTTGGCGCGCCTAAATCGCTAGGGCCAGAGCAAGATGCCCTCGGTGCCGTGTCCGCCGCCCTGGCTATGCGCGAAGCCCTGGCAACCCTGCGCGTTAAGCTTGAGGCCCAGGGACTACCGCCGCTCTTCAACGGCATTGGCATCAGCTACGGCGAGCTGGTGGTGGGCAACGTGGGGTCGGTGCAGCGGCTGGAGTACACCGCCATTGGCGACACTGTCAACGTGGCCAGCCGCATTGAAGGGCTCACCAAGCTGATCGGCACCGATATTTTGATTACCCAGCCCTGCTACGACCTGGTGAAAGACCACATTGTTACCGTAGACCACGGCACCCACTTTTTGGCCGGACGCGAGCAGGAAGCGGTGCAGGTGTATGGCGTTATCGCCCTCAAGGGCGAAAGCGATGACCTCTACCACAAGGTGCAAAAAGATCTGGTTCAGCACCTCAGCCAGCCCAAGGCAATCACCATACCCACCCGGCCCCAAAAGACCTGAGACAGCGATCGCCACCCAAGCCAGGACGCTTGCATAAGGGGTGGTCGGGCAGGTTGTTAGTCAGCCGTCTGGGGATCTTAGCCTGCTTAGACGCTCCTCCTATTGCTTGCTTTTGCAGAGCAATAGAATGAGGCTAAAGCAACGAAAAACAATTTCGGCGTCTTGTCAGCCTTTTGGATTTTTATTTAGGCAAAATTCGGTTCTGACTGGGCCAGAGAGTCGCCTGTTAATCACCCAACGGGCATCCCGTGTAAACGCTACAAAGGCATCCATATTATGTACACCACGAAAGCTTACGCCGCGGCCAGTGCCACAGCACCGCTGTCCCTTACCCAGATCGGACGCCGCACTCCCAGCGATCGCGACGTGCAGATTGAAATCCTCTTCTGCGGCATCTGCCACTCCGACCTCCATTCAGTGCGGAACGAGTGGAGCGACTTCATGTCCACGACCTATCCGATCGTTCCTGGTCATGAGATTGTCGGTCGGGTCACTCAAGTTGGTTCGGCAGTAACCAAATTCAAGACCGACGATCTGGTGGGAGTCGGCTGCATGGTTGATGCGGACGGAAGCTGCCCTCAGTGCAAAGCCGGCTTTGAGCAGTTTTGCCAAAATGCGGTCTTCACCTACAACTCTCCCGACAGGCACGAGACTGCTCCAGTCACCTACGGTGGCTATTCCGATAGCATTGTCGTCGATGAACGCTTTGTTCTGCGCGTTCCAGATAACCTCGATATGGCTGGGGTTGCGCCGCTTCTGTGTGCAGGCATTACCACCTATTCGCCACTCCGTCATTGGGGAGCCACAGAGGGTAAGAAAGTAGGCGTGGTTGGTCTGGGTGGTTTGGGGCACATGGGCGTGAAGCTGGCCCATGCGATGGGAGCGCATGTCGTCGTCTTTACCACGTCCCCCAATAAGAAAGAAGACGCACTCCGCCTGGGTGCCGACGAAGTCGTGGTCTCCCGCAATGCTGACGAAATGCAGAAGCACGCTGGTAGCTTCGATTTCATCCTCGATACCGTCTCTGCCAAGCACGACATCAACGCCTATCTCAACCTGCTCCGCCTCGACGGTAACATCACCCTGGTTGGCGCACCGGAGCAGCCCCTAGATGTCGCAGCATTCAGCCTAATCATGGGCCGCCGCAGTCTTTCTGGCTCTATGATCGGCGGCATCGCCGAAACTCAAGAGATGCTCGACTTTTGCGGCGAGCACAACATCACTGCTGATGTTGAAGTTGTCCCCATCCAAAAGGTCAACGAAGCTTACGAAAGGCTGCTCAACGCCGATGTGAAATATCGCTTCGTGATTGATATGGCATCTTTGCAACGGGACTAATCTCCCAACGGTTCTTTTCCTGGGTAATCACGGGGGCATCGGGGCGGTCGGCTTTTGTGGGAGAATTCAGTCTACCTAAGGGGCAGCCTATGGTTGCTCTGGGGCTATAACCCGGAATTTTTCTGGTGCATCGCCGCCGGTAACGTAACCTCCCTGTTGTTTGATGGCGGTCAGGTGGACGATCGCCGCCGCCGTAATCCGCTCCCCCGCCACCAGCGTTGGAATGCCAGGGGGATAGG
>DASQNN010000537.1:0-2307 GCA_035644955.1 Nodosilinea sp.
TAGGCCTCAAAGCTGTCCACCGGCACCGTCAGCACCAGGCTGTCGTCCTCTCCAGCCACCTCGCGCACCTGGGTCAGCACCGATCGCAGAAACCACTCCCCCAGCTGCTCGAAGGAGAGGGTTTCGCCGTCGATATCGGGCAAGAATCCCTGGAGTGGGGTACCAATGCCGCGCTTTACATTGGCAAAAAAGCGGGGGTCGGCGGCAATGTCGAGGCCGCGATCGCGCACCGCCTGGCCCACCACGACCCCATTGGCCTGGGGTTTCTCCACATAGATCAGGCTGGGCACCAGGGGCGGCACCGTCGCCAGCTGCAAACTCAGACCCGGCAACGTCAAGGTTTCGGGACGTTCAGAGACCGGGTTCCAGCGCGCGATGACGGTGTTGCTGGTGCCAAAATCAACCGCTATGGCCATGGGTGCAGATCAACGATGGTGCTACCCATCCTACCGGGAGTGGGGATCGCTAGGAACAGAAAAGGCTCACTTATGCTCCACCGGCGATCGCCGCTTCTTCGGCCCCGACCGAATCATCACCACCAGCAGCGTAATTACCGTCAGCGGAATTACAAACAACAGCATCACCTGGCTAAACATCCCCAGGCTGTCGTGGGAGGCCGCTCGCAAGGTCAGGTAGGTGGCGTAGGCCACGTAGTAGCCCACAAACAGCCCCCCCTCCCAGCGAGAAATCACGTTGCCCGTTAGAAAAATAGGCAGACAGGCCACCGCCACCGCCACCATTACTGGCAGGTCAAAGTGCAGCACCGAGGCGGGAATGGCCACTCCAGGCCCCGATGTCAGCGCGGTTACGCCCAGCACCGTCAGAATGTTGAAGATATTGCTGCCAATCACGTTGCCTACGGCAATATCCCCTTCGCCTCGAAAGGTGGCTACCGCCGATGTGGCCAGCTCGGGCAGAGAAGTACCCGCCGCCACAATGGTCAAGCCAATCACCAGCTGGCTCACCCCCAGCGACTCGGCAATGCTCACCGCTCCCGTCACAAACAGCCGCGAACCCGCCACCAGCGTTACCAACCCCACCGCTATGTAGGCCAGGTTGATCGCCCAGGTCCAGCGGCCAATGGGGGCTGCGCCATACTCGCGATCGTACTCCGACTGCACCTCGGTATTGGTTTCGCGGCGGCTCTGGTAAACCAAAAACAGCGTGTAGACCACGCCCCCAATCAGAAAAATAATGCCGTCGCTGGGCTGGAGGCGGCCATCGAGGGAAAACAGCACCAGCAGCCCCGAAATCCCTACCATAATCGGCACGTCCAGGCGCACCAACTGCTGCGCCACCGGCAGGGGCGACACTAGCGACGACAGCCCCAAAATCACCAGCACGTTAAAGATATTGCTGCCAATCACGTTGCCTAGAGCAATATCGCCCTGACCAGCCAGGCTAGACTGCACGCTCACCGCCATTTCGGGCGCGCTAGTACCGTAGGCCACAATCGTAAGGCCAATAATCAAGGGCGAAATTCCCAGCAGTGCCGCCAGCTTAGAGGCTCCCCGCACCAGGGTCTCGGCCCCGATCAGCAACAAGCCCCCACCTGCAATTAGCAATAGGATGGCAACAGTCATACTTGCAAGCTCACTCAGCAAACGTTCTACTGGAATGGCCCCTACCTAGGCGGGGAAAGCTCCCGTCTCCAAGGCCAATCTACAGTATGTCTGATTCTGATCCATCTCTGTTGCAACTCGCCGCCCTGGCCCCCTGGCGCAGCTCCCTGGCCCGCGCCCTGCACCGCAACCGCAGTCGCCCCTACAGCCGCTACTTTCAGCTAGCCACTGTGACTGCCGCTGGCCATCCTGCCAACCGAACGGTAGTCTTTCGTAACTTTTTGCCCGACACCAACACCCTCACCATTGTCACTGACCAGCGCAGCGCCAAGGTGGCCGACGTCACCGCCCACCCCTGGGCCGAGGCCTGCTGGTACTTCACCGAAACCCGCGAGCAGTTTCGCTTGAGTGGCCCGCTTCAGGTAGTGGGGGCGATCGCCAGTGCTGACCTGGCCAAGCAGCGACAAACCGTCTGGAACGACCTTTCTGACAATGCTCGCCAGCAGTTCTACTGGCCCCACCCGGCCCAGCCCCGCTCCGCCGAGGCCGACTTTTCGCCTAGGGAAATTCAGCCAACGCCTCCCGAGGATTTTTGCCTGGTGCTACTGGAGCCGAACCAAGTTGACCACCTGGAGCTACGCGGCGGTCCCCAAACCCGCACCCGGTACAGCTACCCCAACGACGGTCCCTGGCAGGTAGAGAATGTAAACCCCTAGGTTAAAAGGGCTTAAGTTAAAAGGGCTAT
>DASQNN010000538.1:0-9970 GCA_035644955.1 Nodosilinea sp.
TCACTAAGCAACTTTAGTATTTAGCCAAACTTTGCCTCCCTCAAATCACTTACTGATTAATACCTCGTATTTGATCTTTGAAAAAGATTTCGATTTCGCGTATCAGTTCTGAATATCTACTTTTGATATCTCTGTTATCAAGAATCACATCTCGTATATCTTCAAATCTAAGATTAGGGCTCGAACCAGTGATTCCCTCTCCATCATCCAATTCCAGGCTCGATTGCTCTCTTGAAGTCGAAACATTTCTCAATTCAATTAGCCGGGTTTTCCCAAACTTAAACTCGTTGAACTGCTCTATCAATCTTTTTAATCTTTCGTAGTGTTCATTTTCAATTAAAAGACTGCTTCTAAATACTTGCAGCTCCGTTTTCTTAAGCTGTCTAGCAAAATTCTTTACACTTCTCGCATCCGCTCGCTCCCAAAGATGATCGCCTGCAATCTTCAGATCGTATAATGAACTCCACAAGTCGTTGTATAGGTAAAATTGATTTTCTGAAAGCCGCCTTGAAATTTCTAGCTTTAAGGCTAGGTCACTTCTTAGTCTCTCAACATTTAAAGAAAGTTCTGACTTCAGTCTTTCAACATCTAGAGACAGATCCCTCTTCAATACCTCAACTTCTGAAGCAAGGTCACTTTTAAATGACTCTATGCTTTTTTGGTGTCTTGTCCTGTCTGAGTTAAGGATTTTCTCAGCCCAAATCTTACCAAGCCAACCCGACAAGCCAAGTATTATTGCTCCACTTGTGCCTACTGAAAGAATGATTGAAAAAGCAACATTGAGAATTTCGTTTAAGTTCATAGAACTGCTTAGCTCAATTAATTCAATATATTTATGTCTGAAGGGCTCACAAGGATAAAGCACTAAAGATTATGCGTAACTCCATAATGCTGCGATGTGAAATTGATACGAAAGTAATTACCTCCACAGTTTTTGAGCAGTTCCTTTTATAGCTAGGAGAGACAATGGAAAGCTAACAGCAGCATAGACAGAGCCCCGAGTTTTTTGCAAAAAACTCGGGGCTCTTGGTGGGAGTCTACAGTGGGCGGTAGACGCGGTAGTTGATGTTGGGGAAGATGTTGTCTACTACCTCGATCTTCTCTAGCCAGCCGGAGTCGATTTTGCCGCGCAGAATGTCATCCCACAGCTTTTGGAACCGCATCAGGTGCGATCGCGTCCGCCGCACCGCATAGGGCACCATCGTCCCCGTACGCATAATAAAGGCCCAGTCGGAAGATTGCGCCAGCAGCAGCTCTCGCGCCGCTTGGTTGAGGGCGCGCCACTCTAGCTCGTCGGCGGGTTCGCGGCGGGCCAGGTCGATCATGCGCTCGGCGGCTTTGTGCAGGTGGGGGTAAATCCAGGCGTTGGTTTCGTTCAGCCAGTACTCGTGGAAGCCCTTGTAGCCCCAGCTCGACTGGGAGGGGCGACACACCTGCTGACTGGGGTTGTCCTGGAGGTAGTCGCTCAGGTGGGTCATCTCGTAGGTGTTTTGGTCAAACCAGCTCTTGCGGAATAGGTAGTCGAGGAACCAGGGGCCTTCGTACCACCAGTGGCCAAACAGCTCGGCGTCGTAGGGGGAGACAATAATGGGCGGGCGCTGCATCAGGCCGTGGAGGTGGCCAATCTGCTGCTCGCGGTTATACACAAAGTTGGCGGCGTGCTCGGCGGCTTTTTCTTTGGCCCAGTAGGGGTCGTAGAGCTGCTTGTCGGAGAGGCCCAGGCCCTTGCCAGTAATTTTGTGATATTTGATGCCTACGTTCTTGCGCTGGCCGTTGGGCATGATGTAGGGCTTGATGTATTCGTACTCAGCATCCCAGCCCAGGTCGCGGTAAAACTCGCGGTACTCGGACGCACCGGGGTAGCCCACCTGGGACGACCACACCTGCTGCGACGACTCGTGATCGCGGCCAAAGGCGGCAACGCCGCTCTCGGTAAAAATGGGGGCATAGCTGCCAAACCGAGGCCGGGGCCGGGCGTAGAGAATGCCGTGGCCATCGGTGAGAAAGTAGCGCAGGCCAGCGTCGGCCACCATGCGCTCTAGGCCTTCGTAGTAGGCGCACTCGGGTAGCCAAATGCCCTTGGGGGGGCGGCCAAAGGTGTCTTCGTAGTGCTCGGCGGCCACCTGAATCTGCGCCCACACCGCTTCGGGGTACATTTTCATCAGCGGCAGGTAGCCGTGGGTGGCCCCGCAGGTAATGATGTCGAGGTTGTTGCTGTCTTGGTACTGCTTAAAGGCGGTGACCAGGTCGCCGCTGTAGCTCTCCCACACGTTGCGGACGTGGTTGAACTCTTTGGCGTAGGTTTCGGCTAAATATTGCAGGTGGCCGTTGTGGACGTGGCGCTCGACCTCTAGCTCGGTGAGTTCTTCGAGCATGGCCAGGTGGGCATCGAAGCGCTCTTGTAGCAGCGGGTCGCGCAGCATAGAGACCAGGGGCGGGGTCATGCTCATGGTGAGCTTAAAGTCGATGCCGTCGCGCTTGAGCCCCTCAAACATGGTGAGCAGGGGCACGTAGGTCTCGATAATCGCCTCGTAGAGCCATTCTTCCTCTAGCACGTAGTCACTTTCGGGGTGACGCACGTAGGGCAGATGGGCATGGAGCACGAGCGCGAGATATCCAGTAGCCATAGGGTGCCGTTGAGGGAAATGAACTAAGAGCCGAGCTGTCGGGAGGGTAACCGCCGTGACCAAATTCTAAGGCAAAAGGTAATCGCTAACGGCCGGCTAGCCTGTATCCACCCGATGACAGGTACTTAGAGCGGTTTAGCGCAATTTGTTGGCTCGGCACTGGTATGCCATGAAGCGGTCACCCCAGAAAGTTCAGGAAGAACTCTCTGGGGAAAGTTTAATCGCGATCGCAACCCTACTGGGCTGCACCCACGGCTTCTGGCTCAGTTGCATCGGCCTCTGCGGTGACAGCTGGTTCGGGGGCTTGGGGCTTAGCGATCGCAGCGATCGCTGCCACGTCTGCCCCAAGCTCAGCTATATCGACTTCTTCAAGCTCAGGGGCTTCAGCAGCCTCTAGTGCTTCAGTCGGTTCGAGAACCCCGGAAACTTCAGCTTCAGGGGGGTTGCTGGCTTGGGATTTGGCCGTCGCAGGTTCGGCGGCAGCAGCAGCAACGGAAACGGGGGCTGAAGCGGGGGCGATCGCCTGGGGTGCGCCAATCACCACCATGGGGTTAGATTTAGCGGGCTTGGTCGTCACCTTCGTTACCGCAGGAATTTCACCCGTAAGCATGAGTTGCCGAACGATGCCGCCGTCTAGCTCAGTTTTGCCATTGGCCTGGGAGATATCGACAATTTTTTGCCCCAGGGCCTGACCGGCTTGAGTGGCATCATCTAGGGTGCTATAGGTCTGTTGGGCCAACCGCTGTACGGCCAGGGTGAGTTCTTTGTTGCCGCGCCGGTTGGAGGGCTGAATGCCGTTGGCTACGAGCACGTCTTTGGCCCCGCGCCCCAGGGCCTGTTGAACCTGACGGGGGCTGAGGGTGGAATGATTAACCGATACCATAGCGTTTCCTCTGTCACTGCGTTTGGGTGGGCGTTGGGCTGTCCAAGGTCAAGCTACAGCAGGGCTGAGGGATTGCCGTGCTGTGTGGAATACATCGGGGTGGGAGAGGTGGGAGGGTGGATGGGTGGATGGGTAGGGGAGTGGATGGGCAGGAGAGTGGATGGGTGGGAGGGTGGATGAGGAGGGGGTGGGGTTGCTTGTGGCAGGAGCCGATAGAGTGTTATCCCGTGGGAAGCCCTATAACAGACAAATCAAACAAAACAAATTCGGCAAAACTAGCAAAACTATCTATGGGAAAGGTCTTGGGTTGGGGATTCTGCACGGCTTTAGCTCTGGTGGGCTGCCAGCGGGAGGTAGCGGTGCCGTGGCAGTCCGCTACGCTTTCGACCGAGGGGTTGGAGAGTTTGGCCTATCCGCCGTTTTTGGTGGATGGGGCGACGGCGGCGCGCTACCGGCAGGAGGGGCTGGCGTTTCGGCAGCAGGGGGATATGGAGCGGGCGATCGCCACCCTCAAGATCGCCGCCGCCCTCGACCCGCGCAACCCCGAGGGCCAAGTCTTGCTGGGCTGGACTCAGCACTTGGCGGGGTACGCGGCCCCCGCCACTGCGGCCCTGCAAATGGCCCTTACCCACAGCCCAGAGCACGTACAGGCCCACAACGCCCTAGGCATTGTGTATTTGGTCGATGGCCAGCTTGAGGCAGCGGTGGAGACCCACACCCGCGCCGCCGAGCTTGAGCCCGGCAACGAAATTGCCCACTACAACCTCAGTCTGGCCTACCAGCGACTGGGGCAGGTCGAGCAGGCGATCGCCGAAGCCCAAACTGCCACCGAGCTAGAGCCGGGGAACCCCCACCCCTGGGTGGCGCTGGCGCTGGCCCACTGGTCGGCAGACGAGCGGGCACCGGCGATCGCCAACTACCGCCAGGCGCTGGCCCTAGACGGTCGCTACACCAGCCGCAACTATTTAGATCACCTGGAGCAGGCCGGATTTAGCCAGGAGCAGATCGAAGCAACGGAGGCAATTCGCCAGGCGGCAGGGCTATAGAGGTTTGAGGTACAAAGTTTAGGGTTTAACGGTTACAAGGAACGCCTTACACCTTGAACCCTTGCCCTTAATGCTGCCGTGGTGTTGCTCCTAAAGCCTGGCCTCTATCTTTAGATAGGGATGTCGCTGGCCACGCTGTGCGACCCTGCTGTAAATAACCCCGGTGCCCCGCTATGCCCCCTGCCACTCTGCCTGAGCTATCGGCTCAAAACGTGCTCTATGCCCGCGCCCGCCTGGGGGAAGGCCCCCTGTGGGACGGCGACAAACAGGCGCTCTACTGGGTCGATATTCTCAACCACCGCGTCCATGTGTTTGAGCCCAGCAGCGGTGACGACTGCCACTGGGATGTGGGCGATGTAGGCAGTGCCATAGCGCTAATGGGGGGCGACAAGCTGCTGGTGGCTATGGGCGATCGCATTGCCAGCCTAGACCTCAGCTCTGGGGCCGTCGAAACCCTGCACACCTTCGAGTTTGACGCCCCCGGCACCCGCTTTAACGACGGCAAGTGCGACCCCCAGGGCCGCTTTTGGATTGGCACCATGAGCCCCGATCACCCCGGCCATGCCGCCCTTTACCGCTACGACCCCGACGGCTCGGTGCGCACCATGGAAACTGACCTAACCATTTCTAACGGGCTGGGCTGGAGCCCCGACGGCGGCACCTTTTATTTGACCGACTCGCCCCAGCGCAAAATTTTTGCTTACCGGTTTGATGGGGCAACGGGGGAAATTAGCGATCGCACCGTTGCCGTTGACCTGGGCGACGAACCCGTAGAACCCGACGGCCTGGCGATCGACAGCGCCGGCAACATCTGGACGGCCCTGTGGGACGGCGGGTGCGTGGCCTGCTTTAGCCCCACAGGCGAGGCCCTGGGCCGGGTTAAACTGCCGGTGCCGCGCCCCACCTGCCCCACCTTTGGCGGCCCTGGCCTCGCGACCCTCTACGTCACCACCGCCTCGGTGGGGCTGAGCCAAAAGGAGATTCAGCAGGGGTTTTATTCGGGAGATGTGTTTGCGATCGCGGCCCCGGTGCCGGGGCTGCCGACCAACCCCTTTGGCGGTTAACCCTCATCTCAGGCGCACTGACCCAGCGCTGGTGGGCAGTACGCCCCGACGGCCTGACATGAATGTGACCCTATCGTTGGAGCCTACCCATGCGCCGCCTACTCCTGCAAAGCCCCATTGCCCTGGCCAGCCTGTGGATTGTGGCCTATCTGATCATTATTTTGCTGCCCCTGGCGGCGGTGCTGCTGCACTCGGCCCCGGAGCCCCGGGGCTTTTGGACAGAGTTTTCCGTCGCCCTGGGCTTTATCGGCCTGGCGCTGATGGCGCTACAGTTTGTGTTGACGGCACGGGTCAACCGCATTGAGGCCTCCTACGGCATCGATATATTGATTCTGTTTCACCGCTACACCTCCATTGTGGCCTTTGGTCTGGTGGTAATTCACCCGCTGATTTTGTTTGTCGCCCAGCCCGACACCCTAGAGTTGCTGAACTTTCCCCAGGCTCCGTGGCGGGCGCGACTGGCGGTGATGAGCGTGCTGGCATTCTTTACCATGGTGGTCACCACCATCTGGCGCAAGCCGCTAAAGATTCCCTACGAGCCGTGGCGGGCGCTCCACACGGTGCTGGCGGTGCTGGCGGTGGGGCTGGGGTTTGGCCACGGAATTGGGGTGGGCTTTTACCTCAGCCAGTTTTGGAAGATCGTGCTGTGGTCGGGGTTTATGGTGGTGGCCCTATGGCTGATTCTCTACGTGCGGCTGGTCAAACCCCTGATCATGACCAAGCGCCCCTACCTGGTCGAAGAGGTGGTCGAGCAGCGGGGCGATGTGTGGACCCTGGCCCTGCGCCCCCATGGCCACGATGGGTTTACCTTTGAGCCAGGGCAGTTTGCCTGGCTCACTCTGGGCGTTACCCCCCTCAACATGCGCGAGCACCCATTTTCAATGTCGTCCAATGGTGACCAGCGCGATCGCATTGAGTTTGGCATCAAAGCCCTGGGCGACTTTACCAGCCAGATTAAGCATGTTAAGCCCGGCACCAAGGCCTACCTCGACGGCCCCTACGGCGTCTTCACCACCGAGCGCTACTGGGACACCGCCGGTTTTGTCTTAATTGCAGGCGGGGTGGGCATCACCCCCATGTACAGCATCCTGACCACCGCCGCCGAGCGCCAGGACGATCGCCCCTTTCTGCTGATCTACTCGGCCCCCAGCTGGGACGACGTTACCTACCGAGAAGAGCTAGAGGCGCTCAAGGAAAAGATCGATCTCACCATCACCTACGTGCTGCGCAAAGGCGACGACGACTGGGAAGGCGAAACCGGCTATGTGGACAAAGACCTGCTAAAGCGCCATATTCCCCTCCACCGCGGCAGCCGCCAGTACTTTATCTGTGCCGCTCCTGTCATGATGGATACAGTGGAGCGTGCCCTGTTTGACCTCGACGTGCCCGTCACCCACGTTCACATGGAGCACTTCAACCTGGCTTAAGCTAGAGGGGGATAACGCGATCGCACACCACAGCAGCCCGGTCTTGCCGCCGCCGCCGCCCCTCCGTTGTATGGCTCCGTCTAACCTAACCGGGAGATGCCAGCGATGAACACCGTACTCATTGTCAATCCCCACTCTGGTCCGAGTGAAAACTCTCAGCTGGTGCCCGACCTCACCAACGCCTTACACAGCCAGGGCATCGATGTCCAAATTTGCCCTACCACCCCCGAAGAAAATGGTCAGGGGCTGGCCGCCGCCGCCGCCAAGTCGGGAGCCAAACTGGTGGTGGTAGCCGGGGGCGACGGCACCATTGAAGCTGTCGCCCGCGGTCTAGCCCATACCCAAACCGCGTTGGGCATAATTCCCCAGGGCACCCGCAACAACATTGCGGCCAGCTTAAACATTCCTACCGATATGGAGCAGGCCATTCAGGTCCTGGTGGCGGGAAAATGCCGCCAATACGACCTGGGTAAGGTGAACAACCACTACTTTATGGAAGTGGTTGGCATCGGCCTAGAGGCATCCCTGTTCCCCTGTGGCGATGACGTTAAAGAAGGCATTAAGAGCAACTATTGGGTTGCCCTTAAAAGCTTTTTTATGGGCCTCAAAACCTTTTTACAGTTCAGCCCTCACCGTTTGGTTCTGCGGTTTGATGGCCGCCGAGTGCGGCTGCGTACCCTGCAAGTCAACGTCTGCAATAGCCCTCGCTATGGGGTCGAGTTTGCCCTGGCGCCCGAGGCCAAAATGAATGATGGCAAGCTTGACTTGATCTACATTGACAAACCCTCCAAGTGGGATCATTTTCGTCACTTCTTCGCCGCTATGCGGGGTAAACAACTGCCCCATGAACGCCTCAACATGTATCAAGCCTCCACGATTGAAGTGAGAGCGTACCCAGACCTAGAGGTGCATGCCGATGGGGAATGTATCGGCACAACGCCAATCGTCGTCGAGGTGGTTCCGAAAGCCCTCTGGATCTGGGTGCCCACGCCTGAGCTAGTGGACACCTTTGCTGAACAAACCAGCGCCGCCGAGAAGAGCGGCATTTTTGATTTTATGCAGCGCCCTAAGGCCCCTGAACCTGAAGCCCCTGACCCTGAAGCCCCAGCCCCTCAAAGGCCGCCAATTTGAACTAGCCCCAGCAGGCAAACGCCCAGCCAGATGCCCCCAGCAACCCAGCCGCTCAACACATCGGTGGGCCAGTGTACCCCCAGATATACCCGGCTAAACCCCACCCCCAGGGTCACGACCAAAGCCAGTGCAGCGGTAATCGCCAGGGGAATGCTGAGACCGGCGCTCAGGTCAGCAGCTAACAGGCCGTAAAAGGAAATCGCGCTCATGGCGTGGCCGCTGGGGTAGCTGTAGTCTAGCGGGCGCTTAGACGAAGCCCACAGATCGGGTCTTTCTCGCCGGAAGAAGGATTTAAAAATACCATTTAGCAACCACGACCCGCTCAGCCCAATGGCCAGCACCAGGGCGGCGATCGCGCGATCGCGATAAACCAAAATACTGCCCACCACCAGCAGCACCGGAATCGTCACCTCGCCCTGGGCCAGCCAGGTGACCGCCGTCATCGCGCGATCGAGCATCGGGGTTGCCCGCGCCTTGAGCATCAACAGGCACGACTTTTCAAGTGGTCGCAACCAGTCTAAAAGCAGTATGCGGGCCAGAAAAACGCCCGTAGTCAACACCAACGCGCCCGCAAAAAGACCGAGGATCAGATAGGGCACAAAGGCAATCAGAGACTGGAATAGCCAGTCGAGGCGGGGGCTGACCTCTGCCATTGACAATCTCCTGGAACGGCTGATGGGCGTTGCTAGTATTGTAGGCCCTTCCCCCTTGGGCATCGACCGTCGCGGGGGGTGGGTTGCCATAGTTGGGCATAGCGCTATATCTGACATTCGGTACAGGCCTTGCAGTGGGCAACAACACTACGATAATTGCTCAACCCTTTTTTCCAACTACCCAATCAACTGCACCCGATATCACCGCCATGAACCAAGATCTACAAACCCCTGCGGCTCAAACCCCCTCTCTCTTTGATCAGATTTTTCGCGATGACAAAGGCAATATTGTCATTGCTCAACCGCCCAACCTGCCCATCCTGGTCGCGGTTGTCGCCACCATTCTCCAGGTTGTTCTCCCCGTCGGCGGGTTGCAAACCGCCATGGCGCTCGTTGCCTTTGGCACCTGGTTTACCTGGGGCTGGCTAGAGCTATTTTCCGGGGTCAACTATTTCCGCCGCGCGCTCGGTTTGATTGCGCTAGTCAGTCTGATGGCCATCAAACTGAACCTCGGTTAACCTTGGATTCTGAGGTTGGGTGCTGCGATCGCACCGCCCAATCCACAAATTTAGGCTTGACAGACTACAGGAATAACCGGGGCAAGACTAAGCAGTCGCCCCGGTTATTCCTGATCCTGGGGCTCTTCTTTCTGCTGGCGTACCAGTTCAACCCCGCGCGAGGTGCCTAGGCGGGTTGCCCCCGCCTGCACCAGGGCGATCGCCTGGGCCGCTGTGCCAATGCCCCCCGAGGCCTTGATGCCCACCCCACCCTGGGTGAGTTCCCACAGCTGGCGCACGGTCTCGACGGTGGCGCCCCCCTGCCAGCCGGTGCTGGTTTTGAGAAAAGATACTCCCGCGTCCATGCAGACTTCGGCGGCGAGGGCAATTTCTGGCGGGCTGAGCACGGCGGTTTCGAGAATGGCTTTCACTAGCAGCCCGGTCTCTTCGCAGATAGTGGCCACTTCGCGGTGGATGGCCTCGGTTTTACCTTCCTTGAGCCAGCCCAGATTGATCACCACGTCGAGTTCGTCAGCCCCCCGCTCAGCCGCCTCCTGGGCCTCGTAGAGCTTGGTGGCCGAGGTCGTTGCCCCGGTGGGAAAGCCAATTACCGTACAGACCTTAACTTTGGTGTTGTGCAAG
>DASQNN010000539.1:0-10942 GCA_035644955.1 Nodosilinea sp.
GCTAATCGAGATTTTGGCCCCAATGCTGGCGTGGCCCGTGGGATTAGCCCCCATGCGCTTGGCCGTGCCGGCGCTGTGCAGAAACTGGGTGAGCACCCCCTGCTCGATGATTGGCACCCGGCGGGTGGGAGTGCCCTCGCCGTCAAAGGTCTCGGCGCTGACGTTGTCGGGGTGCAGCGCATCGTCGTACACCGACAGCAGGGTTGAGGCCACCACCTTACCAATGGATTCTGCCGTCGACAGGCTGCGGTTATCCAGCACGCTCTGAGCGTTGTACATGTTCGAGAACGCTCCCAGCAGGCTTAAAAACGCCTCGCCTGAAAACACCACCCGGTACTTGCCCGAGGCCACCTTGTCGTAGTCGAGGTGGCTGATGGTTTTTTCGGTGGCTTCTTTCAAGCAGCCTTCAATGTCGAGCAGCGGCAAACCCCGGTTTACCCGCATGGCCCCCGCCGATCGCGGCTTGCGGCCCTCCTGCTCGGTTTTGCTGTAGAGGTACAGCGAGGCGTAGGAGCGAGCTTCCTGGCGCAAAGCTCCGTCGCTGTTGAGGTAAAAGCGATCGATGCTGCGCTGGGCCAGGCCGTTGTAGGGCACGCTGGCGATCGCCGGATGGGCCGCTAACAACTGCTTCTCGACATCTATCAAGGTCGAAATCAAATCGCCCACGGGGGCCGGCGGCACCGTCTCCACCTGCACATCGGCGGTGGGGGCCACGGCCTCGGGGCTAAAGTCGGGAATGTGGTCATCAACCCCAAAGGCGCTGGCCTCCTGGGCAGTCTCTAGAGCCAAATCCATCCCCAGCGGGTCCACATCGCTGGTGGAGGTCACCCCCACTTTGCCGTCCGGGTTCCACACCCGCACGATCACGCTGGAGCGGTTCGAGGCCTTGACCTGCTTGGGGTCGCCCTTGTCGACCTGCACACTGGTCTCGTCGACAGAAGACCCGTACACGTCGTACTTAGATATGCCAAGTTTCTTGGCGCTGGATTCTGCGTAGGCAGCAATGTCTTGAATAGAGGGCATAGCGATGAAAGAAGATAAGGGAGTACTAAGTAGAAGGGCTACAGGCGGTTAATCAACTGGTCATAGTCGGCGTGGGTGCCAATCCAGAACCACGAAATACCGTTTTCAACTTCTACACCTAAGGCTCGATAGCTCAAGCCCGTTCGAACTGACCAATAATTCTTGCCGATCTTTTTGAAGTGCAGGGATGGATGGGATGGATCAGCTTTGAGCAACTGGTAACACTGATCAGCTGTGCGCTTTCGGGGAGGGCCTTGTAGGATTGCCAGAACCGTTGAGTGGCATAGTGCATTTAAAGTTCTCGGCATTGGCCGGCTTCAAACTCAGCAATTGCTTCCTGATCCAAAGCCTCCAACCTACCGGCTGCAATATCCTGCTCTAGCTGTTGATCCCAGCGCTCGTAGTCTAGGTCAAAAAACCAGACCCTCAATTTTTCAAACTCACTGGAGGGTAGTGAAGCGATCGCCGCTTCAATTTGCTCAAGGTTTGACATTAAGGAATTCACCTCCTTAGCCCATTCCATCCATCCCCTCTATCTCTAGCGGCCGCCGACGGTAATCGAGTCGACCTTCAGGTGCGGCTGGCCCACGGTGACGTAGATGCTGCCGCTGATCGAGCCACAGAAGCCCGCCGCGAGGTCCAGGTCGTTGGAGCACATGGAGATTTTGTCCATGATTTCGGTGGCTTCGCCGATTAGGGTAGCTCCCTTGAGGGGCTTGGTAATTTGGCCGTTTTCAATCAGGTAGGCTTCGGAGACGGCGAAGTTGAACTGGCCGGTGGCCCCGACGCTGCCGCCGCCCATCTGCTTGCAGTAGATGCCTTTTTCCACCGAGGCGAATAACTCATCCAACGAGTAGTCGCCGGGGGCGATGTAGGTGTTGCGCATGCGGCTGGCGGCGGCGAAGGTAAAGCCCTGGCGACGACCGCTGCCGGTGCGGGGGTGACCCGTGCGCATAGAGCCCGCGCGATCGCTCAAAAAGTTCTTCAGCACGCCGTTTTCGATCAGCAGGGTGCGCTGGGCGGGCATGCCCTCGTCATCCATATCAATGGTGCCAAAGGCGTCGGGAGAAAGGCCCTCATCCCAGGCGGTGAGGTTTTCGTGGGCGATCTTCTGGCCCTTTTTGTCCATAAAGGGGGTGGTGCCGCGCTCAATCTGGGTGGTCTCCAGCAGGTGACCGCAGGCTTCGTGGAAGATCACGCCGCCGAACTTGTTGGCCATAATCACCGGGTAGCTGCCCGACTCAACGTAGTCGGCGTAGAGCATTTTACCCGCCGACTCGGCCACGCTGGCGGCGGCAGTGGCATAGTCCCACTGCCGCAAAAAGGCTGGGTCGCTGGTATCGCCCGCCCGCTGGCCAATGGAGGAGCGGTGCTCGCCGTCGGCGCAGAGCAGGTTGTAGCCCACCGACTGGGTAAGGCGAATGTCGCGGGCAAAGGTGCCATCGCTGGCGGCCACCAGCACCTCCTGCCAGTCGCGGAAGTAGACGGCGCGGCGCGACTGTACGTGGGTGGCTTCCTTGGCCAGAGCGTTGTTGGCGGCCAGCAGCACGTCGCCCATTTCTTGCATCGAGCTGCACTGGGCCAGCCAGCTGTCTTTTTCGCGGGCGGTGGCGTAGTCGCGCAGCAGCTCTAGGTTAATGTCGGCCAGGTTGGCGTTGGGGCCGGGTAGGGTTAGCCCCATAATGGCTAGAGCTTTGTCGAGGGCGGCTTTGAGCCCGTTAAAGGTGAGGTCGTTGGTGCTGACGTAGCAGTCGGCTTTGTCGCGAAACACCCGCACCCCGGCCCCGGTGACCAGGCGAGGGGAGAGGCTGGTGATGGCGTCGTCTTCGGCCTGGCAGCTGATGTAGTTGTTGCGCTCTAGAAAAAATTCTACAAAGTCGGCTCCAGCGGCCCGACCCAACCCCAACAGGGTCGACAGGGTGGCCTCCCAGGAGCGGTCGAAGCGATCGCGGGGGGCCGAGTAGTCGCGCTGGAGCAGGTCGTTGGTTTTGAGCAAAGGAGTCGGTAAGGGTGCAACCGTCATGCCAAAGAATCCTTATGGGGGGTGAGGGGAAATGCCAGTAGGACCTCCCCAGTCTAACAAACCTGGCGCGGGGAGACGGCTGGGCCAAACCGCCAGGGCAGCGGGATAACTGGGATAAATGGGTACGGCGATCGCTCCCTCCTCACCGCAGAGAACTCGCCCTACAATAGGCCTATGTCGGTAGAGCTAGCCAAAACCGCAAAATTTTCGCTGGCACCTGTAGTTCTCGATGGAGATTGGGCACACTAATCCCGTTCCCAAAAAGGGGGAGGGCTAGTGCCTTGGCCAAAGCTTCCTTCTTAATGACGACATAACGACAAATCTAAGGACGAATCGACCAAACGAAACATTGCCTTCCCTCTACAGGAGGGCTGTGCTAGTATGGGCAAAAGATTAAGCAAAAATAAAGAATATTGCTTTTTCTTAGCTCTGCTAAACGTATCTGGTGCATCCAGGCTACGGCCCTAGCAGACCTAAACCTTCAAAGCCAATCCTCTCACGTGCTCCTTCGACCGCGGGCGGAATGCCTCTCTAGCAGGCTGGGAACACCAGTCATGCTTTCGTGGCCTCAACAAGGAGAATGCTGCCTGTGGTTGTACAGAACTCAGCCTCTGTTTCTTTAGCTGCTCGACCCCAATCACCCATGGTGCTTGTGGTAGACGACGACGACGACACGCTCACGTTGATGGGCTTTATTTTAGAGCAGTTGGCCTGTGAGGCCTGCTTTGTGGCCGACGGCCTGGCCGCCATGGCGGCTGCCCAGCGCCATCGTCCCCAGCTAATTTTGTCGGATATTTATCTGCCCGAGGTAGATGGCTACAGCTTGATTCAACAGCTGCGGGCCAATGCCAGTACCTGCGATATCCCGGTGGTGGCGGTAACGGCGCTGGCTGGGGATGACAATCGCCAAAAAATCTTGAGTGCCGGGTTTAACGACTACATCAGCAAGCCCTTTCTGATTGAGCCGCTTGAAAATTTGATCAACCGCTTTATCGGTCTGCCCCAGTCGGTCGCTTAGCAGCGGACCCTTCTAAAAAGAACTGTGCCTAGGCGGGCGCAGCCATATTCGGTATGGGTGGCCCCTTCGAATGCCTGGGTCAACCTCCATAACCGGTATTCTCCTATTTCCCTGGACAGATCACTTGTAAAGAACCGCCCCCAAGCGCCTGAGTCAGACTGGCTGCCGCTACAAAAGGCCCGCCCGCTTCTTTTACAGAGAAAAGAAGCGGGCGGGCCTTTTGAAAATGCACTCTTTTGCTGGTTTAGGCTAACTCAGCGGCTCCAACTGAGCGGATCAGAGGGACGGCTGAGATTTTTGTGGTGCCGAAAACCGATTTAAGCGGGCACACCCCTAGGATTCTTTGGCGGCTGGGCGCACTTCGGGCGGTTCTGAGAGAATGATAACGACGCTGGTGCGCCCGGTTGCCAGGGTGGCATCAGTCAAAATATCAAGCACCTGGCGACTGAGCACGGTCTCGACAAGCTCGATGATTTGCGGGCGCAGGGCCGAGGAGAGGTCCTCTCTAACCTGTTCGGCCAGTTCTGTCTGACCCTCATTTACAAGCAACTGTTCGGGCTTGGTGACCGAGTCTTCGATCACAAGCAGCACCTTCTCGTCAATAATTTGGCAGGTGATCTTGCCGGGGGTGTGGTTGAGCTTGTCGCGGTACAACCGTTGAAACCGCTGGGTCAGCCTACGCTGCAGCTGACCCAGCGTGGGTAAGAGGGTAGAGGGGGTGCTTTCCATAGGGGTGCGCGAAGGGGTGACAACCAGCCGTAAGCCTTTGGTCGTCAGAGTTAGGAACGGTTGTGAATTATTTAACCATGACTCTAAAGGACATAGCTAAACAAAATTCAAGCAGCCCTGGAATGCATAACCCGCGCTAGGTTACAAGACCCGATCGCAGGGCGCGCACGGCGGCCTTGGTGCGATCGTCTACCCCTAACTTGTTGAGAATGCTGCGCACGTGGGTCTTCACGGTGCCCACTGTAATGTAAGAGCGCTCTGCAATCTCAGCGTTGCTGCACCCGCCCACAATCAGCTCGAGAATTTCTAACTCGCGCTCGGTCAGCGGGTACGATTCTAAAATTTGCTCAAACTCGGGTTCCACCGCTTCGATGGCAACCGTGCGGTTGTTGGCGGCCAAAGCCCCGGCGGGGGTTTTACGCACCTGGCGCAGCACTACGCTGGCTACGGCTGGGTCAATCCACGAGTTGCCTTCGTAGGTTTCGCGCACGGCTACGATCAGGTCGTCTAGCTCGGTTTGCTTCATGCAGTAGGAGTCTGCTCCCGCCGCAAAGGCCGCCATCACCGCCGCCTCGCTGTCGTGCATGGTCAGCATGAGTACGCGAGTGGGGGTGCTGTCGGGGTCATTCTGGGACTGGCGCAGGCGCTCGACTAGCTCAATCCCGTCGATGTCAGGGAGGCCGATATCGACAATGGCAATGTCGGGGTGTTCGGTCTCTAGCAGGCTGAGGCCTCGAGTGCCATTGGCGGCTTCACCTACCACAGTCATGCCGGGCACTCGCTGGAGCGCTGCCTTAAGGCCTAAACGGGTAAGGTCATGATCTTCAATGAGTACAATGCGAATATCTGTCATAGGTAGCCTTCTTAAACGAGGCATTGAAAAGGTGACGGGCTATGCTAGTGCCCGAGGTGACCTGATTATGCGCCAACTCGGGGGGTACGACACGTATCTGCAGGCAGACCTGTCGTGCCTTTGGCCTATCTCCAAGGATAGACCTACTCTACTGGAAGACGTGTTATGCCAGGAAGGCTGAAGACCGCCAATTTTTCCTACATTCCTAAGAAAGGATAGCGCCATGGCTGAGTACTGGCAGTCTCTGCTGTCGGGGCCGTTTATTCCCCACGGGCACTGCTATCTGTGGCAGCCAGGGCTGGTGTGGCTGCACCTGCTGTCGGACGCCCTGATTGCTCTGTCGTACTGGCTGATTGCGGGGGCGCTGGTGTATTTTGTGCAGCAGCGCCCCGACGTGCCGTTTAGGCCGCTGTTTTGGCTGTTTGCAGCCTTTATTGCCGCCTGCGGCGCTACCCACCTGCTCGCGGTCTGGACGCTATGGTTTCCGACCTACTGGGTGTCGGGCGCGGTGAAGGCCCTGACAGCGCTGGTATCCCTGGCCACGGCGTTCGAGCTGGTGCCCCGACTGCCGCTGGCCCTGGCGCTGCCCAATGCCACCCAGCTGATGAATCTAAACCAGGCCCTGCAGGATGAGATCGGCGATCGCAGGCAGGCCGAGGCCGACCTGCGGGCCGCCGAGCTGGAAGTGCGCCAGCTCAACCAAACCCTAGAAGACCGGGTGCAGCGCCGCACGGCCGAGCTCGAAGAGGCCAAGCAGCAGATTGAAGCCCTGCTGGAACAGGAGCGCCGCGATCGCGCCACCCTGCAACGGGCCAAAGACGACCTGCAAGATACGGCAGAGCGGCTGAATATGGCCCTCAGCGCCGCTCAAATGGGCTCCTGGGACTGGCACCTCGACAGCGACACCCAGCTCTGGTCACCTCAGGTTGAGCGCATCATGGGCCTAGAACCGGGTACCACGCCGCAGACGACTGAGTTCTGGACCGAGCGAGTGCACCCCGACGACCTACCCGTCATCGGCAGGCAGGTGAAAAAGGCGATCGCGACTCAAAGTGAGTTTGCTGGGCAGTGTCGCATCCACTGGCCCGACGACACCTGGCGCTGGGTCAGCGCCTACGGTCGCGTAGTAGAGGTCAAAGACGGACGCAGCCAGCGCCTGGTGGGGGTTTTACAGGATATCACCACAGCTAAGCAGGCCGAGCTTGACTTGCAGGCCAGCGAAAGGCGATTTCGAGCCGTCTTTGAGCAGGCCGCAGTGGGGATGGCCCGACTCAACTGGGAAGGGCAGTGGATACAGGTAAACCAGAAGTTTTGCGATATTTTGGGCTATCGGCCCGAGGAGATCCTCAATCGCTCCTTCCAATCCATTACCTATGAGGGCGATCGGCTTCAGGATGAGTACTACTACCATCAGCTGCTCACAGAGCAAACCCCCTGCCAGTTTGAAAAGCGCTACCTGCGCAAAGATGGTACTCCCCTGTGGACCTTGGCCACCGTTTCAGTCGAAAGCGATGACACCGACGGTCCCTCAGCGTTTATTGCCATCATCGAAGATATTGAAGACCGTAAAGCCGCCCGCGAAGAGCTGATGCGCCGAGCCGACGAGATGGCTCACACCAACCTGGTGCTGGCCCACACCACCGCCATGCTAGAGCGGCGCAACGCTGAGCTTGACCAGTTTGCCTATGTCGCCTCCCACGACCTGAAGGCCCCCCTGCGGGCCATCTCCAACCTGGCGGAGTGGATTGGCGAAGACCTGGGCAATCAGCTACCGCCGGAGAACAACCGCCAGCTAGAGCTACTGCGCAGCCGGGTGCAGCGCATGGAAGCCCTGATCAATGGCCTGCTGGAGTATTCGCGGGTGGGTCGTCGCCAGCGCACCATGGTGGCGATCGACCTCAACGAGCTGCTGGCCAATGTGGTGGATTCTCTGGCCCCCCCCAAGTCGTTTCGAGTTGAGCTACCCACCGACCTGCCCACCCTCTACAGCTACAAAACCGCCCTGGGCCAGGTGTTTGCCAACCTGATCAACAACGCCATTAAGCACCACCACCGCGACCAGGGCACCGTGCGCGTTACCTGGCGCGACCAGGGCCAGTGGCTTGAGTTTGCCGTCACCGACGATGGCCCTGGCATTGCCCCCCAGTACCACGACAAAATTTTCACCATCTTTCAAACCCTCAAGGCCCGCGACGACTTTGAAAGTACCGGCGTGGGCCTGGCGGTGGTAAAAAAAATTGTCGAAGCCGAAACCGGCCGCGTCTGGCTCACCTCTGCCCTGGGCGAAGGCACCACCTTCTACTTCACCTGGCCCAAAACCTCGCCAACTAAGGACTAGCGGCCTAGCCTCGATGGCGCTGGCTGGCGATCGAAAAATTGAAAAGGCGATCGCCCAGCCGCTGGTCCTGGTCTCAAACCGGAGCCAATCTTGGCTATTTCTGAATTGATCTCTCTTCTGGATGGCTTCAGCCTGTAAATTAACTCGAGTTTCCTCAAGGCGACTCGCTAAGATAGCAATGCCCTTTGCCGTTTGCTATTGTGATCCAACCGCCCACTCCGCCAGATCCGCAGCCAGATTCTGAACTTGAGCCTCTGACTCGCATGCAGGTGCTGGCAGCCATGGGTGTGACGGCGGTGCTGCTGCTGCTGATCTCCAAAGCCTGGCTGTATTTTGAACCAGCCGGGCTGCTGCCGCTGCGGCTTTCGCTACGGGACGGGCTGCTGGGGCTAGGTCTGGGCCTGTCGATTACCCTGGCCAGCGGCGTGGTCTATCGCCTGTGGCCCGCCTATCGCCACAGCGCCGACATCTACCTGTCCATGGTGCTGCAGCCGCTACAGTGGCCCGACTTGATTTGGCTAGGGCTGCTGCCAGGGCTGAGCGAAGAATTGCTGTTTCGCGGCGTGATGCTGCCCGCCATTGGGCTAAATGCTCTGGGCATTATGGTGTCGGCGGCCAGCTTTGGGGTGCTGCACCTGAGCAGCCTACAGCAGTGGAACTACGTGGCGTGGGCCACGGCCATTGGTTTGGTGCTGGCGATCGCGGCGGTGCTGACTGGCAACCTGCTGGTGCCCGTTGTGGCCCATACGGTGACAAACCTAGCCTCTAGCGTGGTGTGGAAGCTGCGCCAGCAGAGCATCCCGGCGTGATTCAGGGGCTTAAGGTACAGGGTTACCCCTGTTGAGGTGGCGCAGGTCGAAAGGTAGGACCGCTAGAACTGGCCGCTGAGCCCAGGACTGAAAGTCCAAGGTTCAGAGCAGAAATCCTCTGAAGAGGATTGTCTAGCCTGCTACCTCAGTCTGCTTTAGCAGACTTCAGCTATGAGCCAGGGAGTTGACTCCCGGGTGGTCGGGGCCGGAGTCCCCAATTCATAATCATTCTAGAGATATTCCCGCATCGATTGGTCACCTTAACAGGGGTAGGTGCAGGGTCTACGGTTTAAGGAGTACCCCTAGACCTTGAGCCGTAAATCCTTAGCCCCTTCTGCATACAGTTGTCAGGGCTTGTTGGCAATGTCAATGGAAACGCGGTTTTGGTATACCGCTATCCAAAAAATCTGTTTATTCTGTCTGAAGAGCATAGCGCTGGGCCCACCCTCGACCTTGCTCCCGCAAATCTTTGCATCGGTAGATGACGAGCCCCCCCCGGCAGCCTCTACCTTGGCAGAAGAGTTCTCCGCTAGCTAAGCGACAGAACCCGCTTGATTTTTGTGATTGAGCTAACCCCCACTGAACCCTTAGCCCCGATTGGGATGTGAGCAGGTTGTCGATGGATTGCAGCGCTATTCAATTTCGGTACGCTAATCAGTTTTCTACCGCTGATTTAGACCAGCTGGTGCGGCTGTTTCAGGCGGCGGCGTTTTGGGCCAAAGATCGCACGCGGGACGATATGGAAACGGCGATCGCCCACAGCTACCCCGTCGTCACCGCCTGGGATGGCGATCGGCTGATTGGCTTTGCCCGAGCCACCTCCGACGGCGTCTTTCGCGCCACCATCTGGGATGTGGTGATCTCGCCCGACTACCAGGGCGGCGGGCTGGGCCGCAAACTGGTCGAAACTCTGGTGGCCCATCCCCACATGAGCCGGGTCGAGCGGGTCTATCTGATGACCACTCACCAGCAGGGGTTCTACAAGCGCATTGGCTTTGCAGAAAACGCCTCCACCACGATGGTGCTCTACAACAGTGCCGAAATCGAGATGCTGCCTTCCCTGGGCGCTCCCGCTGAAGCGCCTGCCGAAATCAGGGTTGGTTAAGAACTCACCCCCGGGCCATAACTCCTCTGGGGGGTAAGGTAAGCTACCATTTTATAGGCGGCTCCGGGGTGGAGCCGAAATTTATTAGGCCAAAATTCAATGCACCAAACCCAGGATCTTCACGTTGTTGAGACTCGCCCTTTAGTCAGCCCAGCGCTGCTGCACCACGAGTTTCCAATGTCTGCCGAGGCGGCGACGCTGGTGGCGGAGGCGCGAGATCGCATTCGCCACATTCTCTACAACGAAGACCGTCGCCTGCTGGTCATCGTCGGCCCCTGCTCGGTGCACGACATCGATGCCGCCTACGAGTACGGCCAAAAGTTGGTCAACCTGCGCCACGAGCTTTCGGGTCAGCTCGAAATTATCATGCGGGTCTACTTCGAGAAACCCCGCACCAACGTCGGCTGGAAGGGTCTGATCAACGACCCCCACCTCGACGGCAGCTACGACATCAACACCGGCCTGCGCCTGGCCCGCAAGCTGCTGCTCGACCTGGCTCACCTGGGGCTGCCCGCCGCCACCGAGCTGCTCGACCCGGTAACGCCCCAGTACATTGCTGACTTGATTGCCTGGACTGCGATCGGCGCTCGCACCACCGAAAGCCAGACCCACCGCGAAATGGCCTCGGGCCTCTCCATGCCCATCGGCTTTAAGAACAGCACCGACGGCAGTTTGCAGGCGGCGATGAATGCCATGGTGGCCGCCAGCCGCCCCCACCACTTTTTGGGCATTAACCAAAGCGGTCTGGCCAGCATTGTCACCACCACCGGCAACCCCGACGGCCATCTGGTGCTGCGTGGAGGTAAAGACGGTCCCAACTTTAGCGCCGACCACGTGGTCAAAGCTGCTGAAGAAATGGCTAAGCTCAAGCTCAACCACCGCATGATGGTCGATTGCAGCCACGCCAATGCCAATAAAGATCACAACCGCCAAACCAATGTGCTTGAGGATGTCGCCGCCCAGGTGCGCGGCGGGTCGCGCCATATTCTTGGGGTGATGATCGAGAGCCACATTAAGGCGGGCAATCAGTCGATCCCCGACAAT
>DASQNN010000540.1:0-2797 GCA_035644955.1 Nodosilinea sp.
TCCACAGCAGCACCGACGAAATCGCCAGGGGAATCACCCCGCCCAGCATCCAGGGGTAACGACGGCCCAGGGGCGACACCGTGCGATCGCTCAGCCAGCCAATCAGCGGGTCGTTAATGGCATCCCACACCCGGCCAAACAGCAGCACCGCCCCCGCCAAAGCCGGGCTCAGCCCCGCCACGGTGGTAAAAAAGTACAGCACAAAAAACGCCGACAGGCTGGCCGGCACTGCTGCCGCCAGCTCCCCTACGCCGTAGAACACTTTCACCGAAACAGGCAGAGGCGGCAGCTTACGCAACGGATCAGGCTCCAGGGCAACAGGGGTTTATCATCCCATAGGTTTAACGCGGATTGAGGGGTTTGGCCGCCGTCTGGGCCCTAGACCATCACCGGCTGTCGTCCCTGTCTGAACTGGCATTCAGGCAGGTGTTTAGGCAGGTATTTAGGCAGGTATTTAGGCAGGCGTTAAGGCAATCAGGCAAGGGGCAACACGGTAAGATGGCGACACCAGAACGACGACACCGTTTGCAGGGGAGTTGAGCACCATGACAACAAAAACGGCCGTGGCAGCCACAGCGGCGCTGCTGATTGGGGGACTGATGTACGCCTGCGACAGCCAGCCCCCCGCCCCCACCTCGGCTCCCCTCGATGCTGCTGCTGCCGACGGCCCGCCGCCCCCCCCGGAAGGGGCCTTTTTAGCCCAGATGTCTCCCACCCAAACCAGCCAGCTCACCAGCCTGGGGGTAGAGGTGGTGGTACCGGGACAGGTGCCACCGTCGTTTTCTATCGTCGAAATGCGGGTTGACCAGAGCGACTCTGGCCCTGGCTATCTGGTGGTCTACCAAAACGATGGCGGCCAGTGCTTTGCCGTGGAGTTTGCCGCCACAGGCGTTGGCGATATGCCCGCTACCGAAAGCCGCCTGCCCATTCAGCCGCCGCTGTTTGACGATCAGGGCTATGGCCTCCACTACGGCCCCTTTGCTGATGCCAATTTGAGGGCCGAGTTTCCTGAACCCAACCTCTTCACCGACTGGCTGATAGGCAGCTCTGGTGCCTACCGACTAGTGGGGGCCACCTACATTGGCGATCTGTTTGAGGATCTGCAGGGGTGCGAAGACGTTGCCCCCGAGGAGGCCGTGGCCCTGGCTGAGTCGCTAACGGTGCTCTCTGCAAATCCTATGGGTGAGCCTACGGGGGATTTGCCCTAGGGGCTGTCATCAATTAGCCGCAGATTGCTCAAGAATCAGGGGTTACAGCCCCTAGCCTGTTTTTTTGAGTCGGGCCTGGCAATGCTGATTTCCATCAGGACTTTAGCCGGAATTGATGACACGCCCTAAGGCGGGCAAGGGGGTCAGAGGGTTACCTAGGCCGGGCTGGGGCCGAGTTTGGTTGGGCCTCTGATCAGATTCTGGTATCGTGCGAGAATGAACCTTTGTGAATGGCATTCTCAGAATAGGACATTTGGCATGGCCGAGATTCAATTTTCCCGTGGCATCGCAGAACCCGTAATTCCCGACGTGCGCCTCACGCGCGCTAAGGATGGCTCAGACGGTACCGCCACCTTCTACTTTGACCACCCCCAGGCGCTCTCCCAGCAGGAGGGAGTTGAGATTACCGGCCTGTACCTGGTGGACGAAGAGGGCGAGATGATGAGCCGTGAAGTCAACGGCAAGTTTGTCAACGGCGAACCGGCGGGCATTGAGGCTATTTACGTCATGAAAAGCGAAGCCGAGTGGGATCGCTTTATGCGGTTTATGAACCGCTACGCCGAGCAAAACGGGCTGGGCTTTACCAAGAGTTAGTCTCCCCAGCTATGGCCCATCCCCAGGCGTTGGCCCGACCGGTGTGCTGCGCGGTGATCACGGTGAGCGACAGCCGCACCGTAGCGAGCGATCGCAGCGGGCAGATCATTCAAACCCTGCTGGCCCAGGCGGGTCAGCAGGTACACGACTATCGCATTGTGCCCGACGAGCCCGATCGCATCGCCAGCCTGTGCCAAACCCTGGCCCCCCAGGTCGATTGCATCATTCTCACCGGCGGTACCGGCATTGCCCCGCGCGATACTACCTACGACGCGATCGCCGCCCTGCTAGAGAAAACCCTGCCCGGCTTCGGCGAGCTGTTTCGTCAGCTCAGCTTTCAAGAGATTGGCTCCCGGGCCATGGCCTCCCGGGCCGTGGCCGGCGTTTACCAATCGACGCTAATTTTTTCGCTGCCCGGCTCCAGCAAGGCCGTCACCCTGGCTATGGAGGCGCTGATTTTGCCGGAGCTATCCCACCTGGTCAGCCTGATGCAGGGCTGACTGTAATCTCTACCCTTTCCCGCCATGACCTCCGTTGCTTCGTCCCAGTGGGCGCGTCTGCTCAAAAACCAGGGCACCTGGGTGGGGTCGTTTACCCAGCTGTCGCCCGCTGGCGACAGGCTACAGGATACGCCCTCGGAAGTCGCGCTGACGCCCCTAAACGGGGGTAACACCATGCGCCAGACGATTCGCAAATGGCCCCCCGGCGAGCCCGCCAGCGAAACGGTGCTGGAGTATAGCTCCCTGGGGCGGGGGGTGCTGTTTTGCGAAACCGGCGCGTTTTCCCAGGGGTCAATTCAGCGCAGCCCGGTCAGCGAGTTTGGGGCCGAGTTGGGCCTCATCCATAGCGGCGACCGCCTGCGCGTTGCCCAGATCTTTCCCAAGCAGCCCACCCTGGGCAGCCTGACCCTCATTCGCGAACACCGGTTGGGCAGCGACCCAACGCCGCGCCCCGACCTCTCGGTCGATCAGCTCCTGGGCACCTGGGTGGGGGAA